>NZ_SMJW01000300.1 GCF_004348335.1 Actinomadura bangladeshensis
CCCTTCCCCTCAGGCACCACCGCGCCGCCAGGCAGGACAAGCGGGGAGGTGCGCTTCTCACCGGACGAGTTGAAGAAGCTCGGCGCCGCCGTGGAGAAGGAGCTCATGGAGCTCTTCAAAGGTGCGCTACAAGCTCGACGCCGAGCCGCGCGACGCCCAGCCCGACTCCTACACCATGTTCGCCATCTCGGCCGCCCTCACCTACACGCAGATGATCGACTTCGCCGACCAGGACCTCATCGACAAGAGCAAGCACGCGATGGACATCAACGACAGGCTCATCAAGACGGCCGGCATCCAGGACGAGGCCGAGCGTCAGTCGACACTGGAGGGAATCTGATGGCGGCCGAGGCGCTGGACGCGCGGAAGGGCTGGCGAAGGCGGCGTTCTTCGAGTCGCCGTGGGTGGCGGTGGTCATCCCGGCGGCGATCCCGATCGTGCCGATCGTCTAGGTACGTCGATGACACGCAGCCCCACCGCTGACGCTCAGGAGGACGGGTCCGGCCCCGGCCCCGGGCCCGTCCCCGCGGCCCGCGCTCCTGCCGCCTTCTTCCTCTTGGAGACTCGCTCTCGATGGACGAGGTATCCGCCGCCCGCGAAGAGGAGCACGATGATCACGGGAGGGTAGACGAGCCGGAACGTGAAGGTCGCGGCATGCGTCTCGGAGGCGCGTACCTCTAGGGTCTTGCCCACGTCACCTTCGCCGGCACCGGCGATCGTGCCATGGCCCTTGACACCGTCCGGGAGCGCCCAATCCCCCCAGCAGACGGTGTTTCTGCTCCCTTGGTCAGCGCCGCAGTCCTCCACCGTCGCCGTGGTCGGTGTGCCGGTTGCGTACCACCACAGTGGCCGCCCCAAGTAGACGAGGCCTCCTGGCAGCGCCAAACCCAGGAAGCCGACCAAGAGCCACTTTCGTAGGGAGCCTTGCTGCCACCCTGACTTCCATCTGGACAACGTTTCGTCCACAGCCAGTCGGGGGCGGGCTTCGGGGCTGAGGGGATCGTCGTCGAAGGTCCGGATCCATTTGGGGAGCATGCGGCGCGGTGGGTGGATGGCGTAGATGGCGGTGAGGACGATCCCGACCATGGCGAGCACCACCCCTAGCGCCATCGCCAGCGGCGGTGCCGGGTCGAGCAGGAAGTCCAGCCCCACCACTGCGGCCACCAGCAGAAGGGCGCCCGCGAACCACGGTGCCGCGAGCGGCTTGTAGTTCGCCTGCCAGCTGCCGGAGTACCACGATCGCCAGCGTCCGGTGAAGGCCAGCACGCCCGCGACGAAGGCCCCGGCCAGAACAAGCAGCGCGACGATGACCAGCGCGACGCGACCACCTGTGCTGTCCAGGGGGTCCTGCTGTGCCAGTGCCGCGACGGGCGCGATGGCGGCCGCGGCGGTCATTTGCTCATGTCCCGGAGGCCGAGTTTGCGGTGCAGTTCGTCCATCATCTGCTGGGACTGGCGCGCCTGTTCGAAGATGCCCTGCATGTCGGTGAGGGACTTCTTCAGCACCTCTTGGTCCTTGAGCGCGTCCATCGGGTTCTCGCTGTCGCCGTACTGGTCGGCGGTGAGCTTGTGCACCTGCGCGTCGAGGTCCTGGCGGGCGCGCCGGGCCGTGTCCTCATCGCCCTGGGGTCGATCTTGATCTCGGCGAGCGGGTCGTCGGGGGTGCTGGTCACGCTGATGCGTCCGTCCTCGGACTCTGCTCGGCCCTTGAGGTGCGCCATCTGCTCGCGGACCGCGGCCAGCCCGGCCATCCGCTGCTGTGACTGCTTCAGCAGGTCCCCGAGGTCCAGTCCGTCGGGTTCGAACATGGTGTTCTCCCGGTTCCGTGGATTCACTGTCGGTCGGCGAAGATAGGCGTTCTCTTGCAACCGCCGCATCGTGCGGGCCGTCCGATTCGCTATAGCGTGCTGTCCCGAAGGTCGCGGAGAGCGCAATATCCGTATGATGTCGGCCTGCGACGCCTGTCGGCCAGAGGGGAGCCCGGTCCAGTGAGCACGGTACTGGTGCGGCGTAAGGAACGCAGGAAGCCGCCGGAGATGCCGCGGGGAGAGGTCCTGCTGGAGTCCCCGCCCGAACTGCCGGAGATCACCAACGACGGGTTCCGCAGCGTGCTCACCTACCTGCCGATGGCGGCGGGTTCGGGCGCGATGGCGTTCATGTTCCTGAACCCCAATTCCAACCCGCTGCAGATGGTCGCGGGCGGGATGATGGGCCTGTCGATGTTCGGCATGATGTTCAGCCAGGTCGGCCAGAAGTCCGGCGAGCGCAAGTCCAAGCTGAACGCCGAACGCCGCGACTACCTGCGTTACCTCGGGCAGGTGCGGGCGAAGGTGCGCAAGGCCGCGTCGCAGCAGCGCGAGGCGCTGGAGTGGTACAACCCCGACCCGACGCGGCTGTGGTCGATCGTGATGAGCTCCCGGCTGTGGGAGCGGCGCCCCGAGGACGGCGACTTCGGCCAGGTCCGGGTCGGCGCCGGGCCGCAGCGGCTCGCCGTCCAGCTGATCGCCCCGGAGACCAAGCCCGTCGAGGACCTGGAGCCGATGAGCGCGGGCGCCCTGCGCCGGTTCGTCCGGACGCACTCGACCGTCCCCGCGCTGCCCGTCGCGATCAACCTCCGGTCGTTCTCGCGGATCTTCCTGTCCGGGGACGTGGACGCGAGCCGCGCCATGGTCCGCGGCATGATCATGCAGATGGCGGCGTTCCACTCCCCCGACGACCTGCAGGTGAGCATCTGCACGTCCCAGGAGCAGCTGCCCCACTGGGACTGGACGAAGTGGCTGCCGCACGCGCTGCACCCCACCGAGCACGACGCCGCCGGGCAGGTCCGCCGGATCGCGCCGACGATGTCGGAGCTGGAGATCCTGCTCGGCCCGGAGGTCAAGGACCGCTCCCGGTTCGTGGCGGGGCGCCCGTCCGGTGAGCTGCCGCTGCACGTGGTCGTGGTGGACGGCGGCATGGCGTCCTACGACTCGCAACTCGCCGCCGACGGCATCGAGGGCGTCTGCGTCATCGACCTCGGCCAGACCGTCGGCCACACCACCGAGGGCGGGACGCTGCGGCTGAACGTCGCCGCCGACCGCGTCCACATGCTGAAGAAGGACCGGACCGGCAAGGACGTCCCGTCCTCCATCGGCACCCCAGACAAGATCAGCATCCCGCAGGCGGAGAGCCTCGCCCGCCAGCTCTCGCCGTTCCGCGCCAGCGCCAGCGACACCACCGAGGAAGAGGACGTCCTCTCCGGCAACATGACGCTGACCTCGCTGCTCGGCGTCGAGAACCCGTACGAGGTCGACCCGGCGCGGGTGTGGCGGCCGCGCGCCCAGCGCAACCGGTTCCGGGTGCCGATCGGGCTGGACGCCGACGGGCGTCCCATCGAACTCGACATCAAGGAGTCGGCGCAGGGCGGCATGGGGCCGCACGGCCTGTGCATCGGCGCGACCGGGTCCGGCAAGTCGGAGCTGCTGCGCACGCTGGTGCTGGGCCTCGCCATGACGCACGGGCCCGAGATCCTCAACTTCGTCCTCGTCGACTTCAAGGGCGGCGCGACGTTCCTCGGGATGGACGGCTTGGAGCACGTCTCCGCCATCATCACCAACCTGGAGGACGAGCTCCCGCTGGTCGACCGCATGTACGACGCGCTGCACGGCGAGATGGTGCGGCGGCAGGAGTACCTGCGGGCGATGGGCAACTACGCCTCGCTGCGCGACTACGAGAAGGCCCGGCTGGACGGCGCCGACCTGCCGCCGATGCCGACGCTGTTCCTCGTCCTGGACGAGTTCTCCGAGCTGCTGTCCGCCAAGCCCGACTTCGCCGAGCTGTTCGTCATGATCGGACGTCTCGGCCGGTCCCTCGGCGTCCACCTGCTGCTCGCCTCGCAGCGACTCGAAGAGGGCAAGCTGCGCGGCCTGGACACGCACCTGTCCTACCGGATCGGCCTGCGGACGTTCTCCGCGATGGAGTCGCGCGTCGTGCTCGGCGTGCCCGACGCCTACGAGCTGCCGCCGGCCCCCGGCAACGGGTATCTGAAGTTCGCGACCGAGCCGATGGTGCGGTTCAAGGCCGCGTACGTGTCGGGCCCGGTGGACGAGCAGCCCAGCAAGCAGGACACCGGACGCCAGACCGGCCAGGTCGCCGCGCAGGTCGTCCCGTACCTGCCCGGCTACATGCGGCCGCAGGTCATCGAGCAGCCCGACCAGCCCGAGCCGGAGCCGGAGGAGAACAAGAACAAGGACGCGCTGTTCGACGTGGTGGTCCGGCAGCTCGCCGGGCACGGCGCGAAGGCGCACCAGATCTGGCTGCCGCCGCTGGACGACCCGCCGCCGCTGAACGAGATGCTCCCTCCGCTGCAGGTCACCCACGAGCACGGGCTCACGACCGCGGGCTGGGAGGGCCGCGGCAAGCTGTACGCCATGGCCGGCATCGTGGACAAGCCGTTCCACCAGCGCCGCGACCCGTACTGGCTGGAGCTGGCCGGCGCCGCCGGCCACGTCGGCATCGCCGGCGGCCCGCAGAGCGGCAAGTCGACCACGATCCGGACGCTGATCGCGTCCCTCGCCCTCACCCACACCCCCGCCGAGGTGCAGTTCTACTGCCTGGACTTCGGCGGCGGCTCGCTCGCCGCGCTGGGCGACCTGCCGCACGTCGGCGGCATCGCGACGCGGCTGGACGCCGACCGCGTCCGCCGGACGGTCGCCGAGGTCAGCGGCCTGCTGGAGCAGCGCGAGCGCGAGTTCGCCGAGCGCGGCATCGACGGCATCGCCACCTACCGGCGGATGCGCGCATCCGGCGAGCACCCCGGCGACGGCTACGGCGACGTGTTCCTCGTCGTCGACAACTGGCTCACGCTCCGCCAGGACTACGAGGCCATGCAGGACACCATCACCCAGCTCGCCGCCCGCGGCCTCGGGTACGGGATCCACGTCATCGCCTCGTCCAACAAGTGGACGGAGTTCCGCAGCAACGTCCGCGACCTGTTCGGCACCAAGCTGGAACTGCGGCTCGGCGACCCGTACGAGTCGGAGATCGACCGCAAGCTCGCCGACAACGTCCCCGAGGGGCGTCCCGGCCGCGGCCTGTCCCGCGACGGCTTCCACTTCCTCACCGCCGTCCCGCGGATCGACGGCGGCGGCGCCGACGAGTCGCTGAACGACGGCGTCCTGAAGATGGTGCAGGCGGTCAGCGAGTCGTGGACCGGGCAGCGCGCCCCGCAGGTCCGCATGCTCCCGGACGTCCTGCCCGTGTCGGACCTGCCGTCCCCGGCCGAGACCGGCATGCGCATCCCGATCGGCATCGACGAGGAGTCCCTCTCCCCCGTCTACCTCGACTTCACCCAGGACCCGCACTTCCTCGTGCTGGGCGACGCCGAATGCGGCAAGTCGAACCTGCTGCGGCACATCGCCACCGGCATCACGAGCCGCTACACCCCCGAGCAGGCCCGCATCATCTTCATCGACTACGGCCGCTCACTCCTGGACGTCGCCAACACCGAGCACCAGATCGGCTTCGGCGCCTCCGCGCCGGCGGCGACCTCGCTCGTCAACGACATCCGCGGCGCGATGATGCAGCGGCTCCCACCGGCCGACCTGACCCCCGACCAGCTCCGCTCCCGCTCCTGGTGGACGGGCGCCGACCTGTTCCTCATCATCGACGACTACGAGATGGTCGCGACGTCCGACAACCCGCTGCGCCCCCTCGTCGAACTGCTCCCGCAGGCCCGCGACATCGGCCTGCACATCATCCTCGCCCGCGCCATGGGCGGCGCCGGACGCGGCATGTTCGACCCCGCCATCACCCGCATCAAGGAGATGGCGTCCCCGGGCCTGCTGATGTCCGGCAACAAGGACGAGGGCATCCTGCTCGGCAACATCAAGCCCCACAAGCTCCCCCCGGGCCGCGGCTACCACATCGACCGCCGCACCGGCACCCGCCTCATCCAAACCGCCCACCGCAACGACGACCCCGCCCAGTAAGCGCCGAGGCCGCCAAGGAGAAGCCCCCACCAAGAGATCAGTATCCGGTGAGGTCGATGGAATCCACCGCCTTAAGGAGAAGAAGCCGATAGGCGGCGGCATCGACCGAGATAAAGAACGCGTTCAGTCCCCCACTCATTGCCGGCACGATCGGCTGACCCCGGGGCCGATCGGCAGGATGCGGCCGAGTCAGGCCTTTGATAGGGTACTGGGGCATATTCGTACCCCCCGTCATGGCAGGCCAGAGCAAGGGGGTGCCGTACGGGCACCAAGGGCAGGCCGAGCATAGGGAAGTCATCTGACATGGGCAAAGAACTTGAAGGCACTCCCGACAACGTAAAAGCGAAGGCGAAGTCCTACCGAGAAGTCAAAAAGGATTTCGAAAACGCCAAGAACCACCTCCCCAACACCGTCGTCCACACACCTGCCTTCGGCGTGATCGGCCTGGCATTCGGCGCGTTCTACGACAACGCGCGGGACAGTTACACGCAGACGCTCGATGCCGGACTCAAGAAGATCGACGAGATCGCGGACAAGCTGGACAAAACCGCTCAGGCCATCGAACTGGCGGAGAAGAACAGCGAAATCCAGATCACGATGACCGACAAATAGAAGAACGCTGTCAAAACTGCGACGGCAATAGAAAGGCAGCACAGATGACTGATGTCGCCGGCGGGATCACCATGGGCCTCGGAAGTGCGGCCATCGTCGCATCCGGGTTCGTCCTTCTCAACTTCACGATCGAGTCTTCTGTTCCGTTGGCCGCATCCTGCCTCGCGGCCATTCCCATCATCGCGCTCACGCTGTCCAATCCGTTCGGCATGGGGCAGGCCGCGATCGCCTGGAACCAGTTGAACAACACCCTCGGCACCGCTCTGGCCGCCTGGCCGACCGACCTCGAGAAGGAGGACTGGCAGGGCGCCGGCCGCGAGCAGTTCGACACCGCGATCCGCAAGATCAAGGCGGAGTTCGAGCAGATCAAGGCGGCCGCGTCGAGCATGGCGACCGCGATGTGGGGCGTTCTGGCCGGCTACGTGGCGCTCTACGTCGCCATGATCGCGTTCTGGTGGGCCGTTCGGGCAGTGCTCATCGCATGGGCGGCGGGCACGCCGCTGACGAGGCCGGCGGCTGAGGCCACCGGCGCCGCCGCCGTAGCGGCCACCGGCGGGGCCGTGGGCGCTCTGGGTGCCATGCTCTCCGCCGCGGGCGCCGCGCTGATCGGTCTGCTCACCCAGTTCCTGGGTGGCCTGTTCCTGGCGGACACCAACGACCTGCCGGGCCAGGGCTCCGACTTCAACAAGGTCAAGCTCCAGTACCCCGTGGTCACGGTCCGGAACCCCTGAGGGCGGAGAGCGACCCGTGCACTCGAACGGGCGAAAGATCACGTTCGCCGCACCGCGCAGACCATGGCGCCGGATCGTCATCGCGCTCCTCGTGGTCTGCTCGGTCGCGCTCATCGTGTTCCTCGCGGCATCCCCGGACCGGGGATCCGGCTTCTGGCTCGGGATGAGCATCGTCCTGTTCTGCCTCTGGCCGGTATCGCTCATCGGAACACTGCTCGCCTGCTTCAGCTGGTTCGTGCAGGTTCGGCAGGGCGGCGCCGGCTCCGTCGCACGGATGGACCCGACGGGAATCCATATCAGAGGCGGTCAAGCGATCGCGTGGCCCGAGATAGAGTCGATCTTCACTCGCCGCGCGACGACCGGGGACCTGCTGCTCTGCATCAGGCCCGCCGAGACGGCCGAATTCGTTGCGCGAGCGCCCGCCGAGCGGCAGGACGGGATGCGCGCGAATCTCACCGCCTACGAAGCACCGATCTTCATCAACCTGAGCGCGTTCTGGCAGGGATCGACCGACGACCTGTCGGCCCGGATCGCAACGCTCACCGCCGGCCGCCTCTCCATCGCGACCGGCGACTGAAACCAACTCTCCGACGACAAGCAGGAGCCGATACCCATGATGCCCGATATGCCCACGGAAGAAGAGATCAAGCGGGAAAGCCAGCGCTGGCAGAAGAAGTTTGAAGAGATCGGCGCACTGGAAGACAAGCTGAAAGAAGTGCGAGGCGTCGGCACCGCAGAAGAAGGTAAGGTCGAGGTGATCGCGGCTCCCGGCGGCGTCCTGCTGGAGGTCAACATCAACCCGAGGGCGATGCGCCTGGGGTCCGAGGCGCTCGGCGAGGCGATCATCGAAGCGTCGAGGGCGGCCGCAGTGGACGCGACGTCCAAGATCAATGCGCTCATGGCGCCTATTCTCGGAGCCAACAACGGAGTTCTGTCCATGCTGTCCGGCGACAACGCCTTCGAAATGCCGAAGGAGATGAAGGACGCACTGGCCGGGGCGTCGGACATCTTCGCGAATATGGAGGCCGACCTGGGCCGCCTGCGCCCTGGCAAAGAGTGAGCGCCTCTCCGGCAAGCAAGGCTCACGCCACCATCGCCACCCGCCGACGACGCGGGTGGCGAGGCGAGTCCCCCGGCTAGAACCCATCCCGTCGACTCCCCGCACTGTTTGTCAGTTGCAGGTCCATCCTTGGAGAAGAGCCAGAGACCATTAAGGCCGCCGTCCAGCGGTCGGCAGGCCCTCTGTCGAATGACTCCGCCATGATGCACTGAGCCTTGAAGGCTGGAATCTCCGCCCCGCCTGGCCGCTCCCAAACGGCGTCTGATCGAGGCCGCGGCGTGAAGAAGGCAGGCATCGTTATGTCGGAGCGCTTGGCGCTGGCCGTTCTGGTTACCGCCGTCTGTATCCCGCTGGTCGCTCGGGTCTGGTG
>NZ_SMJW01000301.1 GCF_004348335.1 Actinomadura bangladeshensis
GGCGCCGGGGGAGCGGGCGGGGTGCGGCCCGGGCGGACCAGGCGGTCCAGGACGTCCTGCGCGGACGGGCGGCGCGACGGGTCCTTCGCGAAGCACTCGGTGAGGAGGGCGCGCAGCGGCTCCTCCACCCCGGCGAGGTCGGGCTCGTGGTTCGCGATCCGGTTGAAGACGATGGGGACGGTCTCGTTGCCGAACGGCGCGCGGCCGGTCGCGGCGAACGCCATCGTGGACGCCCACGCGAAGACGTCCGCGGCGGGGGTCAGCTCGCCCGGTTCGAGCTGCTCGGGCGCCATGTAGGCGGGCGTGCCGACGGCGCGGCTGACCATCGTCTGCGCGCCGGACAGCGCGCGGGAGATGCCGAAGTCGATGACGCGCGGCCCGTCCGTGCCGATCAGCACGTTGTGCGGTTTGAAGTCGCGGTGCACGATGCCGGCGTCGTGCAGGGCGACGAGGGCCGTGGCGGTCGCGATCGCGAGCCGGTCGAGCGCGCTGCCCGAGCGGGGGCCCTGCTCGGCGACGACCCGGCTGAGCGGCGGCCCGTCGATGAACTCGCTGACGATGTAGCGGCGGTTCCCGGCCGTGCCCGAGTCGAGCACCTGCGCGGTGCAGAACCGCGCGACCTGCTTGGCCGCCTCCAGTTCGCGGGCGGCCGTGTCGTCGCCGCCGAGGTCGCCGCTCAGCTGCGGGTGGAACAGCTTCACCGCGACCCGGGTGCCGTCGCCGCCAGTCCCGAGGTACACGACGCCCTGGCCGCCCTCGCCGATCCGCGCGGTGATCCGGTAGGCGCCGAGCTGCCGTGGGTCGGACGGTTCGAGGGACTGCACGCAAGCAGTGTAGGGCTGTCAATGATCGCGTTGGGTGGAGAGCCGGACGAGGGTGAGAAGTTCCGCGGCCGGGGCCTCGGCCGCGCCGGCGAGGTGGTCGCGGGCCTCGGCGAGCAGCCGGCCGGCGTGGCCGGTGGCCCAGTCCCGGGCGCCGGTGCTCTCGATGAGGGCGGCGGCCCGCGCGGTGTCGGCGGAGGTCAGCGGCGCACCGCGGAAGTAGAGGGCGGCCAGTTCCGCGGCGGCGGGCGTGCCTGAGGTCAGCGCGGCGACGACCGGCAGGGACTTCTTGCGGTTGTGCAGGTCGGAGTGGACGGGTTTGCCGGTGGCGGCGGGGTCGCCCCAGATGCCGAGCAGGTCGTCGGCGAGCTGGAACGCCAGGCCGAAGCACTGCCCGAAGGCGCGCATGCTCTCGACGTCGGCGGAGGCGGCGCCGCCGTAGAGGGCGCCGAGGGCGCAGGACGCGCCCATCAGCGCGCCGGTCTTGCGGCCCGCCATGGCGAGGCACTCGTCGAGCGTCACGTCGTCGCGGTCCTCGAAGGCGAGGTCGGCGCACTGCCCCTCGACCAGGTCGAGGACGGCGCGGGCGAGGATGCGGACGCCGTGCGCGACGGCCGGGGAGCCGTCCTCGGCGAGCGCCTCGTAGGCGGCGGCGAGGAGGGCGTCCCCGGTGAGGATCGCGGCGTTCGTCCCGAAGACCGTCCAGGCGGTGGGGCGGTGCCGGCGGGTGGGGTCGCCGTCCATGACGTCGTCGTGCAGCAGGGAGAAGTTGTGCGTCAGCTCGACCGCGACGGCGGCCGGCAGGGCGGCGGCCGCCGTCCCCCCGGCCGCCTGCGCGGCCAGCAGCGCCAGTGCGGGCCGGATCGCCTTGCCCGCCGGGGCCTCGGCCGGGCGGCCGTGCTCGTCCCGCCACCCGAAGTGGTAGGCGGCGATGCGGGCGGCGTCGCCGGGCATGGCCTCGACCGCGTCCCGCAGGGCGGGGTCGAGCAGCCGGCGGCTCCAGCGCAGGATGCCGTCCGCCGACCGGGCGCGCTCGTCCGGCCGGTGGTCGCACCGGACGATGGCGGGGTCGTCCTTCCAGGCGGGCATGGCCCTCCCCTTCCTCAGCGGGCTCAGCGGGTCAGCGGGCGATCTCGACGTTCTCCAGGACGCCGAGCGCGTCCGGGACCAGCACGGCGGCCGAGTAGTACGCGCTGACCTGGTAGGTCAGCAGCGCCCGCTCGTCGATGCCGGTGAACCTGACCGACAGGCCCGGCCGCACCTCGCCGGGCAGCCCCGTCCGGTGCAGGCCGATGACGCCCTGGTCGTCCTCGCCGGTGCGCAGCGCGAGGATCGAGCTCGTCCCGGACGGGGTGATCGGAATCTTGTCGCACGGGTACAGGGGGACGCCGCGCCACGCCTGGACGCGGCGTCCCTCGACCTCCACGCCGTCCGGGTACACCCCGCGCCGGGTGCACTCGCGGCCGAACGCGGCGATCGTCTTCGGGTGCGCGAGGAGGAACCGGGTCTTGCGCCGCCGCGACAGCAGCTCGTCCAGGTCGGCGGGGGCCGGCGGGCCCCCGCGCGTCTGGATCCGCTGCCGCAGGTCGGCGTTGTGCAGCAGGCCGAAGTCGCGGTTGTTGACCAGCTCGTGCTCCTGGCGCTCGCGCAGCGCCTCGATCGTCAGCCGCAACTGCTGCTCGACCTGGTCCATCGGCTCGCTGTAGAGGTCGGCGACGCGCGTGTGGACGCGCAGCAGCGTCTGGGCGACGCTCAGCCCGTACTCGCGCGGCGCGGCCTCGTAGTCGGCGAACGTGCCGGGCAGGACGGGTTCGCCGTCGTGCCCGGACGCCACCTCGATCGGCGCCTCGCCGTGCCGCGTCCGCGGCGGCCGCGGGGCGTCCCGGTACTCCTCCAGGCGAGTGCGGAGGGCCTCGGACCGGCCGGTCAGCTCCTCGATCGCCTCCCGGGGCAGCGTCAGGACGGTCGTCGGGGTCAGCGCGCGGAACGTGTGCGGCCAGACCTCGGCGGTCCCGAGCAGGGCGCGGTCGCCGAAGAACCGGCCGTCGGCGAGGATGCCGATCCGGGCCTCGGCGCCGTACTCCCCCGGTGCGGTCTCCGCGACCTTGCCGTGCGCGATCAGGTGGACGCCGTCGAGGGGGCGGCCCGCCGCCGCGATCTCCTCCCCCGGCGGGTACTCGCGCTGCTCGAACCGCGCGGCCAGGCCCTCCAGGACGGCCGGGTCGTCCAGGCCGTCCAGCGGGGGCAGCTCGGCCAGCTCGGGCGGGACCACCCGGACGTCGGCGCCGTCGTTGACGAACGTCACGAGCCCGTCGCCGAGCCGGTAGGTCAGGCGCCGGTTCACCCGGTAGGTGCCCGCGTCCGCCCGCACCCACGGCAGCAGCCGCAGCAGCCACCGCGGGGTGATGCCCCGCATCTGCGGGACGGACTTGGTCGTCGTCGCGAGGTTGCGCGCGGCGCCGGTGCCGAGGGCGAGCCGCCCCCGCTCTTCGGTCGGCGAGGTCACGCGCCGGCACCGCCGTGCGCGACCTCGACCGACTCCAGCATGCCGAGCGCGTCCGGGACGAGGACGGCGGCCGAGTAGTAGGCGCTGACCAGGTAGTTGATCAGCGCCTTCTCGTCGATGCCCATGTACCGGACCGACAGCCCCGGCTGGTACTCGTCCGGCAGCCCGACCTGGTGCAGGCCGATGACGCCCTGCGCCTGCTCGCCGGTCCGCATCAGCAGGATCGAGCTGGTCTTGGTCCTGCTCACCGGAATCTTGTTGCAGGGGAAGATCGGCACGCCGCGCCAGGCCGGGACCTTGTGGCCGCCGACGTCGGCGCTGCCGGGGTAGACGCCGCGCGCGCTGCACTCGCGGCCGAACGCGGCGATCGCCTTCGGGTGCGCGAGGAAGAACGCCGGCTCCTTCCAGACGAGGGTGAGCAGGTCGTCCATGTCGTCGGGGGTCGGCGGGCCGGAGCGGGTGTGGATGCGCTGAGACAGGTCGGCGTTGTGCAGCAGCCCGAAGTCGCGGTTGTTGATCAGCTCGTGCTCCTGGCGCTCGCGCAGCGCCTCGATCGTCAGCCGCAACTGCTGCTCGACCTGGTCCATCGGCTCGTTGTAGAGGTCGGCGACGCGCGTGTGGACGCGCAGGACGGTCTGCGCGACGCTCAGCTCGTACTCGCGCGGGGAACCCTCGTAGTCGACGAACGTCCCCGGCAGCACCGGTTCGCCGTCGTGCCCGGACGCCACCTCGATGGCCGCCTCGCCGTGCGCGTTGTGCGCCTTCGCCGGGCTCGCCTTGTACTCCTCCAGGTGGGCCTGGAGGGACGCGGACTGGCCGAGCGTCTCCTGGAAGTCGGCCTGGCTCATGCTGAGGACCGTGCAGGCGGTCACGGCCTTGACCGTGCTCTCCCACCGCTCCGGTTCCGCGCCCTCCTCCGTCCCGAGGAGGGCGTCCTCGCCGAAGAAGTCGCCGTCGGCGAGCGTCCCGAGGACGGCCTCGGTGCCGTACTCGCCGGCGCCGATCCGGTTGAGCTTGCCGTGCGCGACGAGGATGACCCGGTCGGCCGGGTGCCCCCGCTCCACGACGACCTCGCCGGGCTCGTACTCCTGCTGGGTGAACCGCCCGGCGATGGCGTCCAGCGTGAGGTCGTCGTCGTAGCCGCGCAGCGGGGGCAGCTCGCCGAGCTCGCGCGGGATGACCCGGATGTCCGCGCCGGTCTGCACGAACGTCACCCGCCCGTCGCCGAGCGTGTAGGTGAGCCGCCGGTTGACGCGGTAGGCGCCGCCGGCCGCCTGCACCCACGGCAGCAGCTTGAGCAGCCACCGCGAGGTGATGCCCTGCATCTGCGGGACGGACTTGGTCGTGGTCGCCAGGTTCCGTGCCGCCGCGGTACCGAGGCTCAACTGCTGCTGCTGTTCCGTCACGTCCACACCACCGATTCGTCGAAGGTCCGTCATGAGCAAGCCGTCTCCGGCCAACGGAGACGCTACAGACCGTAATCGATCGATCGCAATGTGCCATCGGCTCCACCTGTGCTTGGCGGTGGCGCCACAGAAGTCGTACCTCCGCGCCACTGCCCGGCGGCGCCCGCGCCGCGGCCCGCGGCGCGGAGGTCAGCCCGCCCCGGAACTCGCCGGTTCCGGGGCGAGTCCGGTTCCGGCCTTCTCGATCGGCACCCCGGCCGTCTCCGGGATCCTGATGATCGGGTACAGCGCCACCAGCGCGGCGAGCATCAGGTAGTACGCCGGGATGTAGTTGGACCCCGTCACGTCGATCAGCGACCCGACCAGCACGGCCGCCGTCCCGCCGAACAGCGACGTCGAGATGTTGTAGCCGATCGCGAACGCCCCGTACCGCACCCTCGTGGGGAACATCGCCGGGAACGTGGCCGCGATGACCGCGAGCACCAGCACGAGCAGCCCGCCGACGATCGCGTAGCCGACCCCGACGCCGATCATGTTGTTGGTCTGCATGAGCGCGAACGCCGGCCAGGACAGGAGGATGTAGCCGATCGCGGCCGTGAACAGCAGCGGCTTCCGGCCGATCCGGTCCGACAGCGAGCCGATCGGCACGATCACCACGATCATCAGCGCCTCGATCACGATGGTGATGAGCTGCGCCGTCTCGTCGTCCTTGTGCAGGAAGTCGACGAGGTAGGACGGCATGAACGTCAGCAGCGTGTAGTCCGCGACGTTCAGCATGAACACGATGCCGATCAGCATCACGATGACCCGCCAGTGGTGCTGCAGCGTCTCCTTGAGCGGCGAGTGGGCCTTCTTGCCGGCCTTCTCCAGCTCCTGGAACGTCGGAGTGTCCTCGATGCGCGTCCGGACGTACAGGCCGACGAACCCGAGCGGCAGCGCGAGCAGGAAGGGGATGCGCCAGCCCCAGTCGTTCATCGCGCTGGTGCTGAGCGACAGGTCCATGACCAGGACGAGGCCCGCGCCGAGGATGTAGCCGGTCAGCGTGCCGAGCTCCAGGAAGCTGCCGAAGAACCCGCGCCGGTGCGTCGGCGCGTACTCGGCGATCATCGTGGCGGCGCCGCCGTACTCGCCGCCCGTCGAGAAGCCCTGCACCAGCCGGACGGCGAGCAGCAGCAGCGGCGCGGCGATCCCGATGGTGCCGTAGCCCGGCAGGATCCCGATCAGGAACGTCGAGCTCGACATCATGATGATCGTGACGGCCAGCACCCGCTTGCGGCCGAGCCTGTCGCCCATCGGGCCGAAGAACAGCCCGCCGAACGGGCGGGCGAGGAACGCCGCCGCGATCAGCGCGAACGAGCGCAGCGACGCGCTGCCGGCCGCGCCCTCCGGGAAGAACACCGTGCCGATGATCGCGGTCATGATCCCGGCGCTGAACACCCCGAAGTCGAACCACTCGACGCAGTTGCCGATGGCGGAGGCGATCACGGCCTTGTGGACGCCGGCGGCCCCGCCCCGGTCGGCCGGCAGGGCCGCACCGCCGTCGGTGCGCTCCGCGTCCTCGTTCACGCGCTACCTCTGCCCGGTGATCGGCAAAGCTAACGCCGTGGCCGGAGCCATGATCACCCCGCCGGCGGGACGCGCGTCAGTTCTTTCGGGCCTTCTTCTTCGCCGCGCTCTTCGGCTTGCCGGGGCGGTGGGTCCGGGCGGTGTCCTCGTCGTCCTCGGCGGTGGGCTCCTCCGGCGGCGGGGTGAGGACGGCGGTCCGCTGCGGGTCGTCGTCGGGGAGCTCGGGCAGGGCGGACGTGGGCCCCTCGCCGGCCGGCTCGCCGGGCAGCTCGTCGGTGCTCGTGGGGTCGCCGTCGAGGAGTTCGTCGAGGGTGACGGTGCCCTGCGGGTCGGCGCGCATCTCGTCCAGCAGGAGGTCGTCCTCGGGGATGGACACGAGCGCCTGCGTCTCCTGCGACTCACGGGTGATGACCCCGCTGGCGAGGACGGTGTTGCGGTGCCGCAGCGCGCCGTTCTCCCGGAGCAGGTTGTCCACGTCCGAGCGGGCCCGGGCGATGCGGCGGCTCAGCCGCATGTGCACCACGAACCCGCCCGCCGCCGTGCCGAGGACGAAGCCGGCGACCGGGAAGCCGACCGCCGCCGGCGCCAGCAGGGCCACCAGCGCGACCACGACCAGCGCCACGACCGCCGCGAGCGCGACAAAGTGCTGTTCCACCCAGTCCAGAACGGCGTTGACGCGCTTCGGGATCCTCACTCCGTGACTCCTCCGTCGGTTCGGGTGGGCGAACGACCGGCGCGCGGCGCGATGTTCCATCGCCGCGACGCCGCTGTCCGGGGGCACACCGCCGGGCTCCGCGGCCGGGACGGTCCGGGCCCGCGCCGCACGGCGCGCCGCCCTCGTTCTCTCGACGTGCCTCCCGCGATGCTCACCGCCGCGAGGGCCGCCCAAACACTAACTGTACGTGACATCGGTCCCGTCGACGGCGGCGCCGTCCCGACCGGGATGCGAACACCTGGTCACGCCGAATATCGTCCATTGACATGAGCGAACACTTTGACGTCGTGGTCCTCGGCGCGGGCCCGGGTGGATATGTCGCCGCGATCCGGTCGGCACAGCTCGGGCTGAAGACGGCGATCATCGAGGAGAGGTACTGGGGCGGGGTGTGCCTCAACGTGGGCTGCATCCCGTCGAAGGCGCTGCTGCGCAACGCGGAGCTGGCCCACATCTTCACGAAGGAGCGGCAGACCTTCGGGATCAACGTCGAGGGCAGCGTGTCCTTCGACTACGGCGTCGCGTTCCAGCGCAGCCGCCAGGTGTCGGACAAGCTCGTCAAGGGCGTCCAGTTCCTGATGAAGAAGAACAAGATCACGTCCTATGACGGGCGCGGCACGTTCACCGACCCGAACACCCTGCAGGTCTCCCGGCAGGACGGGTCGAGCGACACCGTGACGTTCGACAACTGCATCATCGCGGCGGGCGCGCACACCAAGCTGCTGCCCGGCACGTCCCTGTCCGAGCGGGTCGTCACCTACGAGGAGCAGATCCTCAGCTCGGAGCTGCCGGAGAGCATCGTGATCGCCGGCGCGGGCGCGATCGGCGTCGAGTTCGCCTACGTCCTGCACAACTACGGGGTGAAGGTCACGATCGTCGAGTTCCTCGACCGGATGGTCCCGAACGAGGACGCCGACGTCTCCAAGGAGCTCGCCAAGCGGTACCGCAAGCTCGGCGTGGACGTCCTCACCTCCACCCGCGTGGACGCGATCGACGACTCCGGAGAGAAGGTCAAGGTCACCGTCACCGGCAAGGACGGCGCCCAGCAGGTCATCGAGGCCGACAAGGTGCTCCAGGCGATCGGCTTCCAGCCGAACGTGGAGGGCTACGGCCTGGAGAAGACCGGCGTGGCCCTGACCGAGCGCGGCGCCATCGACGTGGACGGCCGCTGCCGCACGTCCGTCCCGCACATCTACGCCATCGGCGACGTCACCGCGAAGCTGATGCTCGCGCACGCCGCCGAGGCCATGGGCATCGTCGCGGCCGAGACCATCGCGGACGCCGAGACGATGGAACTCGACTACATCATGATCCCGCGCGCCACCTACTGCCAGCCGCAGGTCGCCTCCTTCGGCTACACCGAGGCGCAGGCCAAGGAGCAGGGCTTCGACGTCAAGACCGCGAAGTTCCCCTACAGCGCCAACGGCAAGGCGCTCGGCATGGGCGAGGGCGACGGCTTCGTCAAGGTCATCAGCGACGCCAAGTACGGCGAGATCCTCGGCGCCCACATGATCGGCCCTGAGGTCACCGAACTCCTCCCGGAACTGACCCTGGCCCAGCAGTGGGACCTCACCGTCAACGAGGTGGCCCGCAACGTCCACGCCCACCCCACCCTGGGCGAGGCGATGAAGGAGGCCGTCCACGGCCTCGCCGGCCACATGATCAACCTCTGACCCCGCCGGCGTGTTCGCCTCCCCCACGAGGCGAACACGCCCCCGACCGTGGACGGG
>NZ_SMJW01000302.1 GCF_004348335.1 Actinomadura bangladeshensis
GCCTGGCGCTCGGGGCTCAGTGCTCGCCACCGCGACCCGATCAGGTCCCGGTGATCGCGCACCAGCCCGGTAACGAAGGTCAGGGTCGGGCGCGACAGATCCAGCGCGGCACGGTAGAACAGCACGTGAAGCTCCTGTGCGGACAAGGTTGATCTTGGTCGACAACCTCATCTAGCAGGAGCTTCACTCATTCACAGCCCGCTTCCGTCGTCCGCGACGAACCTGTGACCTGCACACTCAGGTTGGAATGGGCTCCATGTAGGTCAGGTAAAAGTCGGCGCCGTTGAGGTCGGCGCCGGCCAGGTTCGCGGCGCCTGCGTTCGAGCGGGCCAGGCTTGCGCCGAGCAGATTCGCGCCGGCCAGATTCACACCGTCCAGAGACGCACGGGACAGGTTCGCGCGGGTCAGGTTCGCCTTGGCCAAGTCGGGCTTGTCCGCGAGGGTGATTCCGGGGATGCGGACGCCGTGCAGGTCCAAGGATGGTGTGCTCCTGGAATCAGCGTGCCGTCGCGCCAGAACGGTGAGGGCGGCGGTGACATCGGTGTCGGGCTCTGCCGGCAGAGCGCTTTCCTTGACCTTGGGGGTCGTGTTCGCGGACGAAGGTGGCGAGGACATCACGGATGGTCTGCCGGTCGCGGGGGGAATCTTTGGCGATGCGTTCCAGCGCGTAGATGGCGGCGGTGCGGACATCGCGTTTGCCTGAGCCGAGTTGCTCGGTGGCTTTGGTGTAGCGGTCGGTGACCTGTCCCTGTTGGGAGGTGCGCAGTGTCTGGGCGCTGATCAGCAGCGTGCCGACCGTGGCGAGCACGCCTCCGATCAGGACCCAGGTGTTGACCCGCCGGTGGAGCCGCTGTTTGGCAAGGTCCATCAACTCCAGCCGCCGGTCGGCCGCGAGCGCGTCGAGTTCTGCCTGGGTCGGCGGCGTGAGTTGCGCGGGCCGTCGGCGCCGCCATTCCGGGCGCCGGATCCGTCGTCCTGGTCCTCCTGGAGATGGGTCAGGAGGCGAGGGCTCACGGTCGGGGGCTTCTTCGGGATCGGCGGGGCCGTTGTCAGAGCCCGCCATTTGTCCTGGTGTCCTCAAATTTCCACGGTGTGTGATCGGACTGCCTGCATCGAGAGTTCGGCGGCCTCTTCCGCCTTGTCGGGCGTCGCCCCCGGTACCGGTCCGTCGGTCGGCGCCGGGTTCGGAAGGTCATAGATCATCGCGTTGACCGCCTGTTCCAGGCTGAGTCCGTCGGTGTCGTCAGTTCGTTCGACGCAGCCTCGAATCAACGCCAGGGACGCCGTTCCGAGAAGTGAGCGATGGCGGGCGTGGTCGATCACCCCGGCCTGGGGATCGGTCAGAGCCCTCAGGGCAACCCCTTCGGCGACAGCCGCCACGATGCCGACCAGGTCATCGAGGCAAACGCCGGTGCGCAACCGCAAACCCCTCGCCGAGAGTATTTCAGCGAAGACGGCTTTCCATTGCCCCAAAAGATCCTGGTAGTTCTCGGTCATGGCATTGAGGATCACTTCGTCGCCCTCGGCTCCCGCGGCAGCGATGAGTTCGAGTCGGAACCGCGGCCTATCAATGAGGGTCAGCAGGTCGAAGTATCCCAATTGCTGCACACATCGGACAAAGTTCGGTCCGGCGATCATTCCCTCGATGACATCGGTGAACTCGGTCACGACGCAGTGGTTCTCTTGGTACCGAGTCCATAGCCCGAACCGCAAGAGATCCGCGATGAAGTCTGACTGGGACTTCCAGGAAGACCTCAAGGTCGAAACGCTGCCGAGTTGAGGGAACGGTTCGGGGTTGTTGGCGACTTCGGCGGCGACCGCGCGTTGTGACAGGAAGCTCAGCATGGGGCGCTCGATGGAGTTCAGGTCGTCGGGATCACTGCATGACCTCCGGGCGCCCGGCCCGAGGTGGTTTTCGATCAAGCGCATGCCTGCGGCAAGGTAGGCAGCGGTCACCGGATCATTGGCCAGTCTGTTCCGGCTGGCCGGTGTGCGGCGGTCGAGATTGCGTAGCACGCTCGAAAGATCCTGGTTGTAAGGGCAAGGGAGTTGCTGCTTCAGCGTCTGCGCACCACTCATGCGCACATTGTCCATCCGGCAGGCCCTTACGTACAGGTGCGCAACTGCGCGGTAGCGCTCACCTGCGCGCACGCATCCAAGTCCCCGCATCTGCGCAGGAGACAGACGCACGCCCCTTCGCTTAGAAATGACCACGACAGATCCTCACCATACCGCCACGGCAGAATGGCACAAAAGCCGAAAGGACTGACATGCAGATCGTTCACCGAACCGCTTTCGCGATCATCGCCGCAGCTGTGACCGCCGGGTCTCTCGGTCCTGCGACATCGGGCAGCACCGCACCCACGCGTCCCAACCAGCAGAGCGCACCGGTCCGCCCCACGGGCTTCGAACCGGCCTCGGTCGTCAAGCGCGGCCCCTGCAAGGTCTGGATCAACACGAAGAAGCTCCACGGCCGATGGAACGCCCAAGGAGTCGTCTACTCCTCCAGCACCGTCTGCGGGATGAAGCTCGAACGCAGCCACAAGCGCGGGAAGTACAAGCAGATCTCGAACTTCTACCTCGTGAAGAACGGTGGCCAGCGCAACACGGGCTGGCACTACGACGACCACGGCTACAAAACGCGGGTATGCCTGAACCTCGGCTCAGAGTCCTCCTGGCATTGCGGCAAGGGGATCTGAAGCCGGACCAAGGAGGCGCCGCCGAAGAGGGGGACCCCGCCTAGCGGACACCACTCGCTGCTCGGCCACAGCGGAGCCGTGTCGACGACACGTGAAAACTTCACGTGTCGTCGACAACGAGCAGGTCTGCCCCGCGCACGCGGGGATGGTTCCCCGATAGCCATGAGGTCAGGCGAGGGAGAGCGGTCGGCCCGTGCCGGCCGTCGCCTCAAGGCCAAGTCGACACGCATTCGACTCCGTCGAGCCTCGCCCCCCGGGGTTCAAGTCCCCTCGCCGGCTCCCAGCCCAGAGGCCCCTTCCGATCTTGGAAGGGGCACTCGCCGCGCCGTGGGAGCCATTGTGGGAGCCACGGGATTCAGCCGCCGAACAGAGCGCCGCTCATGGCCTCCACCGGCGCACGCTCATCCTCCACGACCAAATGCCCATAGGTGGCCTTCGTGATCGCGATCCCCGAATGCCCGAGGATCGTCGGAGACGACGTGCAACGGTGTCCCCTGCGCCAGCACCAGCGAAGCGCCCGAGTGCCGGAGTTTGTGCGGGTGCCAGTGACCGAGCCCCACACCCGCTTGGCGAGCCTGGAGAAGGTGTGCGAGAAGTTGTCCGGGCCGGTAGACGTGCCGACCCCGGACGGGGAAGACCAGCCCGTGATCCTGCCACGCTTCACCGAGGGCGAGCCGCGCCTTGGCCCGGTCGCAGTGCAACTTCCGAAGCTTGGTCAGAATTTCCGGCGTGAGCACAAGAGTCCGCCGTGACCTGGCCGCCTTCAACTCACTCACCACCACGCGAGTCTAGCAGTGGCACCAGATGATCTCAGTTAGGCGAACAGCGGGAGGGGTGACATGACATCGAAAGCCGATGGGGCACTAGACCTGGACATCACTACCGATCATGTAGTCGAACTACGAGCCGCCTACTCATGTGAGAGATCGTTCCTCATCTGATCCCCGCGCCGCGAGTATCACTTGTCGCTGTTGTCTCCTGCAGCCCGGATACGCAATTTTTCGAGATAGTCAGAACTGAGCATCTGCTGCGCTCGTGGCCGCTTACCAGTATTGATGTCTTTCACGTACTTCGCCAGATGTTGCGGGTTCTTTCCTGACCATCCGTTCGCGAGAGCCCACGCCTGCATAGCTTCACCGTCCAGTCGGATACCGACATCGTGCAATGCAAGCAGGGTACTAACTACCATATTCTTCTCGAAGCCCGCTGCAATGGTGTTGTTGTGGTTGATGCTTAGCGTAAGGCTCTTCAACTCCTCGATGAGAAGTGGATCAAGCTCGGGCGCCAGGTCAGCCCAGGCAGAGCCGTCCCCGAGAATGGCGGGTCGCACCGCTGTCACCCAGGGCCTGAGTCGGTCTTCACTTCCTACGATGACGCACAACGCTCGAATGCCGTGGCTACCGTACTGCACCAACTGGCCGATGTCGTCCATATCAGGCCAAGCCATCAACACCGGGCCATTGCCGCGCATGGGGGCGCCGCCTCTACCAACGACGTGTTCGACCCTGGAATATTCGTTGACGAGTCGCTCCAGCGGGGCACAGTTGCGCAGATTAGACTTGAGAAAGGTCCACACCCGCAGAGTGTCTCCGTCCTCAAGGTGTTCTATGCACCAGCGGATAGCAGCGTGCATACCTTCGTCGTCGTTACTTGCCACGGCCGTGGGATAGCCCGCATTGCGATCGAACATTTTTCTCCATGTTTGATGTTATAACGACAGACTGAAACGTGAGATCACATATACAAGCTTGCCGTCTACTCCACTTGACGGCGAAGTTTATCGACAAATTCCCACGCCGAGGAAGAAGGGTTCTGGCCTCGAATAACATCCGCCTCCGAACTGCCTTTTGTCAGACGAAGTGCATTCGACCGCGCATCCTCATATCCTCGCAGAACTTTTTCGGTGTCGAACACTTTTGCGTCCTGCGAATAGTCGCAATCACCATACTTCTCCAACCAGCGGCACGCTTGATCAGTAGTGAGATAGCCACGGTGATCAACTAGGTGGAGCATAAGCCATAGCTCAAAGCAAGGGTTAGTTAGTGCGACCTTAACCCCGTTTCGGCTGGCCAGAACTAAGGCCCGCTCCAGTCCCGGATGCGGGTTGGGAGCCTCAACGTCTACGACGCACCACACATGGTCGTAAGCCATGTACTGATCGTCCGCACTATGCGGCGCCCTGGACTGATGGTCGATCGCTGCTCTGACGAGTCCGAGTGGCTCACCGAAAGTACTTCCGAACTTCACACCCGGAATCCTGAGTTGGCGCTTCCAGGCACCGAGGTAGAGGCGCTCGGTGACTTCACCCTCGCAGTAGATGAGGAAACGCTTCCTCTCCGCGAGCTTCCCCTGCTTCCTCTGCAGAGCCTTGCTTCGCCGATGAGCCATGCCTCCTAGTGTGCCGTGCGAAGGTCCACTCTAGGAAGGAGTCATCGAAAACAGGTACGCCCCGGTATCGACCAACTAGATACCCGCGGAAGACGCTGTCGAGACCGTCTCTGATCCGGTACTCCGTCAGAGGGCGCAGGACCGTGGCTCCTTCTGCCGTGCGGTCTGTGAGCCAGACCTGATCCCGTCGGAGGCGCGCAGGAGTTAAGGATGACAGCAACGTCACATCATGTGTGTTGAAAACTAGTTGTGCCCCATGTTCGTTGAACCTGGGGTCCTGGAACAGCCTAACCAGTTCTCCAACGAGAAGAGGATGCAGGAAAGCGTTCAGTTCATCCACTACCACTAGCTTGCCAAACGAAAGCGCGTGAATTATTGGCCCCAAAAGGGCAAACCATCCACGAGTTCCACTGGATTCCAACTCCAAGGGCAGTTTGTAATTCTGGGATTCGACGCGATGGATGAACTCCACTCGGGGCGCATCGTGAAGCTCTACCCCATCGTCAGGGGCATGCTCAGGATCGACAGCCCTGATGAAGGCGATAATCTTGTCACGAGTGTCTTTGTCTAGCGGCCGAGCCTCCTGATGAACATCAATCAGGCCAAAGTCCGCATAGTTGAGCAGACTCAATACGCCCTCTTTGTCGTGTTCCTCCAGTTCATGCAATGTGTATGAAAGGCTCGCCCAGGGCTCGCCGGCATCAATGTAAATAAACTCCCGCTGGAACCATTGATACAAACGAGAAAGGAGTGGGTGATTATTGGCTGCTGCAGCCGACAGATATAGGCTGTTTGGCCTGACCAGGTCCGCGATAGCCTTTTTTTTCCCTCTTAGATGCTCGCCAAAGCGGATGGCGCTTCCATCGGACCCTGAACGCTCAAAAAGGAGACGACGAACGCGTCGCTGCTGCTTCGTAAAGCTGTAAAGCCACTCGCCGCGCACCGCCTCATCGTCGACTATGAAGCCATATTCGTAATGGACTCCATCAATCACGATATCGACAGAGAACTCGGAAGGGCGTTGAAGACTTTCGCCATCAAAGCGGAAAGCATTGCGACGTATTGAGGCACCTGGATGCCAACGCTGATGTGAATCCACCACGACGTCAGCCATGAAACGAAACGCCTGAAGGAGGTTGGACTTACCTGAAGCGTTGGCACCATAGATCGCAGTGGCCGGCAGCGCCTGCAGGTCGTCATCTGGAACATGCGTCACTGCCAGGTCGCTGTGCTCGTCCAGCGCGACCAGGCTAAGTTCCTGCTCGTCGCGCAACGATGCATAGTTGGCGACACGGAAGCGGAGAAGCACCTTGCCTCCTGTCGTGGCACACGTCTACCTAGCTACTAGCATACGGGTATAGGTGCCAATGACGTCAATAGTTGACGCATGGCGACCTAAAATCTAGAGGAGGATCATGGCTTAGCTCTGTCTTCGGCTGAACTTGATTCATACCAAGCTTGCATCGATGCATACCTCCAAGGCCACGGAAACCGCATACCTGCCCTCTGACCTGCGCTGATGCTCCGACGCGGCGGTTCAGCCTGCCCTCGGTTCTGGCCGACAGTCCACAAGCACGGCAAACGGGGTGCATCGCAGCGTAAGCACAGCAATCGACACATTGGGTGTTGCTCTCGTGACACGCGCAAGCTCCTGGGCACCGATACGGGTGCATTGACGTGCACCAATCATGTCCTCGCGCTGGGTGCCTCAGGAGTGCCTAGGTAGCGGTCACGCTCACCGAAGCCGATGCAGGCCTACACGAGCAAGCAGCAGGGGTGAGGAGACCCTTGAGCCAACAGCGACAGCGGCAAGCCGACTCCGCTGCTCGCGAACGCCGCAGGTGGTCTGCCTCGGGCGGCCGTCTCGCAGTGGCATTGTCTTTGCTGAAGTGGAGCCGGCCTAGCAGACGCAACGGGTCGTCTTGGCTAACGTTGAGCGCAAGCCCCTTGAGGAGCTTACGAAGTTACGGCAGTGCTGATGACGACATGCCAACGCGAAGAGTCGTAACGGATCGCTCTGGGGCCTACCCTACGACCGTGTCAGCAGGGCCGAGGTAGGTCTCGTAGCTGGTGCGGTCGCTGTCACGCGGCTTCGATGCGTGGGCCCGAACCGGAGTCTGCTTGCCCCCGAGGCCCCGATGCTGGCCGCCGTCCCAAGCAAACCGAAGACGTGTGGCACACCAACCACGGCGCCGCGACGTCCAATGAGTTTGCAGTGATCAGGGGGGGCAATCACGGTCACCTGCGGTCGGGCCCTCCCCCCGGAGTGTGGACACCCTGAGCGCCCTGGATCATGGAAGGTCTGGGGGTGAGAGGGGTCCCGTGTGGGGATGAAGGTCTACTCCGAGGAGTTCAAGGCCGACGCGGTGGCGTTGTACCTGTCGGATCCGTCGCGGACGTATGCGTCAGTGGCCAGGGACCTGGGTGTCAGCCGGGAGACGCTGCGTCTGTGGGTGCGGCAGGCCCGTGCCGGGGAGGCCGGCGGGCGGCAGGCCGAGGGTGACAGGCCGGCCCGCCGGTCAGAGCCGGGTGCTGGCCCGGTAGCCTCCGACGCCGTGCTTGAACAGGAGAATCGGCAGCTCCGCGCCAAGGTGCGCGAGCTGGAGGCCGAGCGCGACATTCTGCGTCGGGCGGCCAAGTATTTCGCGGGAGAGACGAACTGGTGAGTCGCTTCCAGTTCGTTGAGGACCATCGTGAGCTGTTCAGCGTCAAGCGGCTGTGTCATGTCCTTGAGGTCTCCCGGTCGGGCTACTACCGGTGGCGTGAGGCCCGCCATGCCCGGGCCGAGCGGCGCCGTGCCGACGAGGCGCTGGCCGAGCAGATCCGGCGGATCCACGCCGATCAGGACGGCACCTACGGGTCGCCGCGGGTCACGGCCGAGCTGCGCGATCAGGGGTGGCGGGTGAACCACAAGCGCATCGAGCGGGTGATGCGCGCCTTCGACATCGTCGGCGTGCACCTGCGCAGGAAGGTCCGGACCACCGTGCCCGAGCCCTCCCACCAGAAGGTGGGTGACCTGATCAAGCGGGACTTCTGCGCCCCGGCACCGAACCAGCGGTACGTGGGCGACATCACCTACCTGCCGGTCGGAGACGGCAAATTCCTCTACTTGGCGACCGTGATCGACCTGTACTCACGCCGGCTGGCGGGCTGGTCGATCGCCGACCACATGCGCACCGAGCTGGTCATCGACGCGCTGGAGGCCGCGGCCCGCACCCGCAGCGGGCGGCTGGACGGCGCCGTCTTCCACTCCGATCACGGTGCCCAGTACACCTCGGCCGACTTCGCCGCCGCCTGCGCCCGCCTGGGCGTCGTCCAGTCGATGGGCGCGGTCGGCACCAGCGCCGACAACGCCCTGGCCGAGGCGTTCAACGCCAGCCTGAAACGAGAGACCCTGCAGGGCCGCAGGCGCTGGTCCGGGCCACGCCAGGCCCGGCTGGCGGTGTTCCGGTGGGTCACGCGCTACAACACCACGCGCAGGCACTCGGCCCTCGGTAGGTGTCAAGTCAAACGGGACCGGGGCCTGTGATCGTTAGGCGGCGTGTTTCTCCTGGTCAGCAGGGCTGGTCTGGTCGGTGGTGTCTTCGGCGGGTCGGTTGATCTGCGCGAGCGTGGGGAT
>NZ_SMJW01000303.1 GCF_004348335.1 Actinomadura bangladeshensis
GCCCCCTCCCCCTCCGCCGCCGAACATGGGCCAGCAGCGGATGGGGCAGCCGGGCATGCCGATGCCGCCGGGGCCGGGCTACGGGCCGCCGAAGCGGTCCAGCACCGGGCCGATCATCGCGATCGGCTGCGGCGCGCTGGCGCTGATCGTGATCCTGGTCGTGGTGGTGCTGGCGATCATCGGCGCCAACACCGAGGACGACCCGGACCCGTTCCCGACGGCGTACCCGACCAGCACCTACACGCCGCCGGACGACGACACCCCGACGCCGCGCACGACGGGCGGCCTGGTCGGCAACTTCACCGGCGACGGGAACCAGCCGGGGGCCGGCGCCGGGCACACGCGCTTCGAGGTCAAGTTCTCGCTGATCTACTCGTCGGGCGTCGCGACGTACACCTACCCGTCCGGCGCGCAGGACAAGTGCTACACGCGTCTGGCGCTGCTGTCCGACAGCAACGGCAAGGTGGAGTACCGGGAGACCCCCATGGCGGGGATGGACGAGAAGGAGTGCGCCGCCGGCTACATCATCTTCACCGAGTCCTCGGGCGACTCGATGCGGTGGGAGTGGCGGCAGGAACAGTCCGACCCGAGCCCCTCCGCGTACGGGACGGTGTCCAAGGCGTGACCCCGCCCGGGGCGTGATCCCGTTCGAGCCGAACGCCCTGACCGGTCTCCTGGAGGCCGGTCAGGGCGTTCGGCTCGCCGGGGCGCCGGCGGGCACGGGGATGTCCGCGCGCCGTGCCGCCGTCAGCCGGGCGGGAGCCGGACGGTGACGATCAGCCCGCCGCCCGGGCGGGGCGCCGCGTAGACGGCGCCGCGGTGCGCGAGCACCACCGAGCGGACGATCGACAGGCCGAGCCCCGCGCCCTTGGACGACTCGACGCGGTCGGCGTTCAGCCGCCGGAACGGCTCGAACAGCCGCTCCACCTCGTAGGCGGGCACCACGGGCCCGGTGTTCTCGACCTGGACGGTGGCGTAGCCGTCGAGCATGCCGGCGCGCAGCCACAGCTCGCCGCCCTCCGCCTCGTTGTGCTTGATCGCGTTCTCGACGAGGTTCGACACCAGGTGCTCCAGCAGCACCGGGTCGCCGAGCGCCGTCCCCTGCGTCAGCTCGGGGTGGACGGTCACGTCGTTGTCGTGGTCGCGGCGCGCCGACTGCTCCAGCACCGTCGCCGCCACCTCGGCCATGTCGACCGGGGTGCGGGCGGTCAGCTCCCGCTCGCTGCGGGCGAGCAGCAGCAGCCCCTCGATGAGCCGCTCGTGCCGGGCGTTGGTGGCCAGCAGCGTCTTGCCGACCGTGCGCAGGTCGTCCGACACCTCGGGGTCGCCGAGCGCGACCTCCAGCAGCGTCCGGTTGATCGCCAGCGGCGTGCGCAGCTCGTGCGAGGCGTTCGCGACGAAGCGGCGCTGGGAGTCGAACGCCTGCCCGAGACGCTCCAGCATCGCGTCGAAGGTGTCGGCCAGCTCCTTGATCTCGTCGTCCGGGCCCTCCAGCGCTATCCGCTCGTGCAGGGTGCTCTCCGACAGCCGGCGCGCGGTCGTGGTGACCCGCTGCAGCGGGCCGAGCGCCCGGTCGGCGACGAACCAGCCGAGCACGAGCGTGATGACGCCCACCCCGCCGAGCGCGAGCAGCGACCGGCCGACCAGCTGCTTCATCGTCTGCTCGACGAACTGGCGCTGCAGTTCCGCGGACTCGGCGTCGGTGAGGCCGTAGCCGATCACCTTGACGTTGCCGAGGATGTTGGCCATCAGGAACGACATCACGAACAGCAGCAGCGCGCCGGCCATGAAGAACAGCAGCCCGTACAGCAGGGTGAGGCGCAGCCGCACGCTCATCCGGCCGGGCAGCGCCGTGAGCGGGCCGCCGTCCGCGCGCCACATGCCCTTCGCGGCCGGCGGCGGCTGCGGGACCTGCTGCGGGCCGGGGCGCCGCCACCGGCCGCCGCGCCGGCCGCCCTCACCGCCGGGGCCGCCGGGGCCCCCGCCCGGGAGCGCGGTCGGCTGGGTCGCCTGCGCGCCGCCGTCCGGCGCGGCGCTCGGACGGGTGTCGTCGTCGCCGGGGGGCTGCGCCGTCACAGCCGGTACCCCACGCCGGGCACGGTCTCGATGACCGGCGGGTCACCGAGCTTCTTGCGCAGCGTCATCATCGTGACCCGGACGACGTTGGTGAACGGGTCGATGTGCTCGTCCCACGCCTTCTCCAGCAGCTGCTCGGAGCTGACGACGGCGCCGTCTGCGCTGAGCAGCACCTCCAGGACCGCGAACTCCTTGCGGGTCAGCTCGACCGGGCGGCCGTCCCGCGCGACCTCGCGGCGGGCCGGGTCGAGGGTGATCCCGGCGCGCTCCAGGACGGGCGGCAGCGGCGCGGCGGCGCGCCGGCCGAGCGCCCGCACCCGGGCGATCAGCTCGGCGAACGCGAACGGCTTGGCGAGGTAGTCGTCCGCGCCGATGGACAGGCCCTCGACCCGGTCGTCCAGCTCGCCCGCGGCGGTCAGCATGATGATCCGCGCCGGGTAGCGCTGCGCGACGAGCTGCTTGCAGACGTCGTCGCCGTGGACCTTGGGCAGGTCGCGGTCGAGCACGATCACGTCGTACTCGTTGACGCCGGCCCGCTCCAGCGCGCCCGCGCCGTCGTAGGCCACGTCCACGGCCAGCGTCTCCCGGCGCAGGCCGGTGGCGATCGCGTCGGCGAGCACCCGCTCGTCCTCGACGACTAGTACACGCACAAGGTCCCCCTCCTGATCGGGCGCGGTCGGCCCCAGGCCCTCAGATATGCCACGGGCGCCGTAAGACGCTCGTAAACGGGCGTTCATCTCGGCTTACGCCGTGCGGTGACCTCAACGACGCAAGAATCCGCGAAAATTGCATCCGCGAACAGGTTTGCTTTCAGCTTAGGTCTGGGTAGGGCATGGAAACGATCCGGGAGGAGGCCCATGGGCGAGCTGTCACGCATGATCCAGCAGCGGCTCGATGACGCGTACGCGTCGCTGCGCACCGCCCACGCAGAGGGCGACGCCTACCTGGCGGACATCCGCCGGGAGGAGATCAGCGAACTGCGCCGGATCGCAGCGAACAACGACATCGGCGTCGAACCACCCCGCTGCGATTGACCCGCCGCGCGCCGCTCGGCGCGACCCCTGCCGAGGAGCCCGGGACGGCCCGCCGTCCCGGGCTCTCCGCCGCTCAGTCGCGCGCAGGGTCGAGCGGGGCGAGGAGGGCGTGCAGGGCCTCGAACGTGCCCGGTCCGGCCGCCACGGTCAGCTCAGGGCCCGCGGGCGCCCCGTGCAGCCCCTCGACCCGTCCGCCCGCCTCCCGGACGATCAGCCCGCCGGCGGCGATGTCCCACGCCTGGACGCCGCGCTCGTAGTAGGCGTCGACCCGGCCCGCCGCGAGCGCGCACATGTCCACGCAGCAGGAGCCGCCGCGCCGGATGTCGCGGATGTTCGGCAGCACCCCGGTGAGCACCCGCGCCTGCCCGGCGCGCCGCACCGCGTCGTAGCCGAACCCGGTGGCGACCAGGGCCCTGCCGAGCGGCACCTCGGCGTTCACGCGCAGTTCGCGGGTGCCGGACGCCGAGTGCTGGAGGGCGCCGCCGCCGAGGACCGCCGTGTACGTCTCACCGCGGCGCGGCAGCTCCACCGCGCCGGCGACGGCCGTCCCGTCCACCTCGGCGGCGATGCTGACCGCCCAGTCGGGCAGGTCGTACAGGTAGTTGACGGTGCCGTCGATCGGGTCGACCACCCAGCGGACGCCGCTGCCCCCGGCGCGGGTGCCGCCCTCCTCGCCGAGGAACGCGTCGTCGGGGCGCCGCGCCCGGATCCGCTCGATGATCAGCTGCTCGGCGGCGCGGTCCATCTGGGTGACGACGTCGGTCGGGGACGACTTGGTCTGCACGACGTCCGGGCCGTCCGCCGGGCGCTTGTCGACCAGCATCCGGCCGGCCTCGCGCGCGGTCTCGACGGCGAGCTCCAGCAGCTCGTCCGCCAGGCTCAGCCCCGTCCCATGCGGGGGGACGACCCCCCGCGCCCCCCGGTTCGCTTCGCTCATCGGGTCTCCCCCAGGAGGTGGCGGGGCAGCGCGGCGAAGCGCGGATCGGAGCCGGGCGTGGCGGCGCGGGCGAACGCGAGCCCGAGTCCGGCGGCGCGCTCGGCGGCCTCCACGTCGAGGTCGTACTTGACCTCCATGTGGTCGGAGACGAACCCGATCGGCACGACCGCGACGGCGCGGACGCCCTTGCCCTGGAGGTTCTCCAGGTGGTCGGTGATCTGCGGCTCCAGCCACGGCTGGCCGGGCGGCCCGCTCCGGCTCTGGTAGACGAGATCCCACGGCGCCCCGGGGGCCGCCCTGTCGGCGACCGTGCGCGCGGCCTGCTCCAGCTCCGCGACGTACAGCTCCTGGCCGGGCTGGGACAAGGGCACGCTGTGCGCGGTGAAGACCAGGCGCGCGCCCTCGGGGAGGCGGCTCAGTGCGTCCTTGGCGGCGTCCACGAACGGGTCGATGAAGCCGGGCCGGTCGCAGTAGACGGGGAGCTTGTCGATCTCGGGGGCGCCCGGGACCTCCTCACGCGCGCGCGCGATGTCGTTGAGGTACTGGTCGTTCGTGGAGTAGCCGCTGTAGGCGGACGTCACGAACGCGGCCGCCCGCCGGACCCCGTCGGCCTTCATCTGCCGGACGGTGTCGGCGAGGTAGGGAGTCCAGTTCCGGTTGCCCCAGTAGACGGGCAGGTCCAGGCCGTGGGCCGCGAAGTCCGCCTCGATCGCGGACTTGAGCTCCCGGCAGAGCCGGTTGATCGGGCTGACCCCGCCGAACAGGTAGTAGTGCTCCCCCACCTCTTCCAGGCGTTCCCTTGGGATGTTGCGGCCGCGGGTCACGTTCTCCAGGAACGGGATCACGTCCTCGGGCCCCTCCGGTCCCCCGAAGGACAGCAGAAGCAACGCGTCGTACGACGTCATGCCTCCATCCAACCAGCCCCCGCCGGGCTCACTCGTACCGGGCCGCGTACGCCTTGGCCAGGTTGAGGACCTTCTGGACGTACCAGTCGGCGTGGTTGTAGTGCCACACCGCGCGGTAGAGCTGCTTGCCGCCGCGCCCCGCGCCGTTGGCGCACAGGTACTTGGCGGCGCCCGGGATGGCGTCGAAGGGGTTCATGATGTCGGCCTTGCCGTCCCTGTCGCCGTCCACGCCGTACGCCTTCCACGTCGCGGGCATGAACTGCATCGGGCCGAGCGCGCCCGCGCTGGAGGGGCCGGCGTTGCGTCCGTGGTCGCTCTCCACCTGGCCGATGGCGGCGAGGACCGTCCAGGACAGGCCGGGGCAGGTCGTCGCGGCCTGCTTGTAGAGGTCCAGGTAGCCGGCGGAGCGCCCGCCGCCGGACGACTGGTACTTGCTCTCGTGCAGGTTGAGCACGTCCGTGCCGGGGCCGAGCACCTTCGAGACGGCCTTGACGACCTTCGCAGGGCTCACACCGGGCGCGTTGACGAGGACCGCCACGTTCGGGACGAGCCCCATCTCCTCCCCGGACTCCTTGTCGAGCAGCATGTCGATGCCGGGCAGGCCGAGCGGGCCGGAGCCGCCCATCACGAGGTTCGGCATCGTCCGGCCCACCACGGGGTACTGGTAGCCGGTCGTGAGCTGCAGCTGCTCGGCGGCGGCCGGCGACACCACGAACTTGCCCCCGGCCAGCGCCTCCCACAGCTCGGTCTTCTTGGCCGTGCCGGGCGGCGTCCAGGACCGGAACGCCGACGGGTCCACGGCGAACGCGTTCACCTGGCGGCCCTGGAGCTGGACGGCGCCGCCCGCGACGGCCGTCACGTCCTTGACCCGGCCGAGCTTCGCGATCTGCCTGATCTTGGCGGCGGGGATCGAGCCGGCGCCGACCGCGAGCACGTCCGGCGGCACCACCCGGCGCAGCGGGGCGACCTGGCCGCCGGTGGCCACGTTGACCGGGTCGCCGGCGCTCGGCGGCGGCTCCCGCGGCCCGTCGGACGCGGCGGGCTCCGCCTGCTGCTCGGTGGTCAGCGCCGCGTAGACGCCGCCGGAGGTGCTGGCGACGGCGAGGACGGCGATGCCGCCGATGAGGAACGGCAGCGCCCGGCCGCCCCGCCGCCCCGGCGCGTTCGCGCGCGGACCGCGCCGCTTCTTCTCCGGCCGCGGCCGCTTCGGGCCGGGGCCCGGCGGGCGGGCGCCGCGCGCCTCGCCATCGCCGGACGCTCCCGCGACGGGGCCGGTGCGTGATGCTGATGGAGAAGCCACAACTTTTCCCAACGAGTCTCGCTACGGACGGTTACCCAGCCGTGGTTACGGGATCGTACGTTATCGCCGGATCCCTACCCCGTCCCGGCCCCTAAACGTGAACTTTCCTCACAATCGATTGCCGAGTAGAGTCGCCGCATGTCCCCCGAGAACACCCGAACGTGGCAGAACTGGGCGGGAAACCAGCAGGCCACACCGCAACGCGTCGTGACGCCGCGCACCGCCGGCGAGGTGGCCGCGGCGGTGCGGTCGGCCGCGGCCGAGGGCCGCACCGTCCGCATGACCGGCACCGGGCATTCCTTCACCGGCGCCGCGGTCGCCGAGGGCGTCCTGCTGCGCCCGACGGCGCTCACCGCCGTCCGCTCCGTCGACACCGCCACCGGGCTCGTCACGGTCGAGGCCGGGCTCCCGATGCACGCGCTCAACCGCGTCCTGGACGAGCACGGCCTCGCGCTGGCGAACATGGGCGACATCCAGGAGCAGACGGTCGCCGGAGCCCTGCAGACCGCCACGCACGGGACGGGACGCGACAGCGCCGGGCTCGCCTCCCAGGTCGCCGCGCTCGACCTCGTCCTCGCCGACGGCACCGCCGTGACGTGCTCCCCGCAGGAGCGCCCGGACCTGTTCGACGCGGCCCGCGCGGGTCTCGGCGCGCTCGGCATCGTCACCGCCGTCACCTGGCGGACCGTCCCGGCGTTCGTCCTGCGCGCGCAGGAGGAGCCCATGAAATGGGACGAGGTGCTCTCGCGCGTGGACGAGTTCGACGCCGCCAACGAGCACTTCGAGTTCTACTGGTTCCCGCACACCGAGGGATGCCTGACCAAGCGCAACAACCGCGTCGAGGGCCCGGCCGAGCCGCTGTCCGGATTCCGGTACTGGATGGACGACCAGTTCCTGTCGAACAGTGTCTTCGGGCTCATCAACAAGGTCACGCACCTGGCGCCCGCCGCCACGCCGTTCGTGAACCGCATCTCCGCCAAAGCGCTCGGGGCGCGCACCTACAGCGACACGTCCTACAAAGTCTTCACGAGCCCGCGGACGGTCCGCTTCAAAGAGCAGGAGTACGCGATCCCGCGCGGCGAGCTCGTCCCGGCGCTGCGCGAGCTCCGCTCCCTGTTCGCCAAGCGCGACTGGCGGATCAGCTTCCCCATCGAGGTCCGCCTGCTGCCGCAGGAGGACGCCTGGCTGTCGATGGCCCACGGGCGGCAGAGCGCGTTCATCGCCGTGCACGTCTACCACCGCGACCCGCACGAGGACTACTTCCGCGGTGTGGAGGACCTGCTGACCACGCTCGGCGGGCGCCCGCACTGGGGCAAGCTCCACACGCGCGACGCGTTCTACCTGGAGAAGGTCTATCCGCGTTTCGGCGACTTCCGCGCCCTGCGCGACGAACTCGACCCCGAGCGCCGCTTCGCGAACCCGTACACGCGGCAGGTGTTCGGCGACTAGCCGGCCGGGGTCTGCGGGGGCTGCACGCCCTCGCCGCCCTGGCCTCCGCCTCCGCCCGTGCCGCCGTTCTGGCCGCCGTCCTGCGGTCCGTCGGTCGGCGCCGTCGTCTCCGGGGCCGTCGGCACCGTCGTCGTCGGCTGCTGCGTGGGCTGCCCGGTCGGCCCGTCGGTCGGCTGGGGCGCCGGCGTGGTCGGCTCCGTCGAAGGGGTGCCGTCCGCGGGCGTCCCGCTCGGGGTGGTCCCGGGCTCGGTGGGGCCGTCGGACGGGTTCTGCGAGGGCGTGCCACCGGGCTGCCGGCCGCCGCCGTCCAGCACGCTGGTGACGGTGAGCCCCCGCTCGCCGCCCCCGCCGATGGGCTCGCCGGTGGCCGCCTCGTAGGCCGTGATCCCGCCGATGACGATGGCGAACACGGCCGCCGACGACACCGCCAGCTTCACCCAGTGCGCCCTGGCCCACCGGACCGTGCTCTGCCACGCCGTCCGGCGGACGACCTCGCGGACCGCGTCCTCGCCCGCCTCCTCGGCGAGCGAGCCCGCGACCGCGTCCACCGGATCGAGCCGCGTGGCGCCGGGGTCGCCGAACGGATCGAGCCGGGTGGCGTTCGGGTCGCCGAACGGGGCGTCGAACCGGGTCGCGTTCGGGTCACCGGACCACACCGCGGTCCGGGTCGGGTCGGCGCTCGTCGCCTCGTCCGCCGCGCCCTCGGCCGCCGTCCGCCGCCGCACCGCCGACTGCAGGTGCGTCAGCTCCTTGATCTGGTCCCGGCCCTGGTCGAGGTAGTGCTTGCCGACCGCCGACCCCGCCGTCGAGATCACGCTCATCAGCGCGGCGCCGATGATCGTCCCGTACACGCCCAGGTAGGACGCCCCCAGCGCGGCGACCGCCGTCGCCACCGCGCTCGCGATCAGCTGCGTCGTACTGAGATCCGGCAGCTTGCGCGGCATCCCCTGGCTCACCCCTGTCCCCGTAGGCC
>NZ_SMJW01000304.1 GCF_004348335.1 Actinomadura bangladeshensis
ACCCCGTGATGCCCGAAGGCCGCCTCTCCCCGCCCCTCCAGCGCGACCACGAAGACGAGAGCCGGCAGGAACATCACGGCGGTCTCGACGGCCAGGCTCTCGGCCGAGGGCACGGCCGCGGACTTCTTGAGCAGCCCGTAAACGCCGAACGCGAGCGCCAGCACCAGCGCGATCCACGGCGGCCGCCCGTAATCCACCGTCAGCACGACGACGGCGACCGCCCCCAGCCCGACCGCCGCCCACTGCCCCGGCCGCAGCCGCTCCCGGAAGACGACCACCCCGAACACCACGCTGATCAGCGGGTTGATGAAGTACCCCAGCGCCGACTCGATCGTCCGCCCGCTGTTGACTGCGTAGATGTAGGTCCCCCAGTTGACGCTGATCACCACCGACGCCGCGACCAGCAACCACATCTGCCGCGCCGTCAGCCCCCGCACCCAGGTCCGCCGCGCCGCCAGCACCACCGCGACCGCGACCAGCGACCACATGATCCGGTGCGCCAGGATCTCGACCGCCCCCGCCGGCTTCAGCAGCGGCCAGTACAGCGGGAACAGCCCCCACAACGCATACGCGCCGACCCCGAACGCCATCCCCCGCCTGACCACCCGCGAACCTTACTCCGTAACCCCCGAAGCAACTCAACGCTCCTGACCCGCCCGCGGCAGCCGCTCGGCTGTCTCTCAACCCGAGCGTATTTTGCTACTTGAAGTAGTAAACTGGGTCCATGGGTGAGGAGAGAGAGTTCGGGCTGGGTGAAGGTCCAGCGGTGAAGGTGAGCGTCTCGCTGAGAGCCGGGAACATCCGTGCCGTCCGCGAACGGGTGGGGGCCCGTGGATTCTCCGCCTACGTCGATGCCGCCGTCGAGCGCCAGATAGAGCGCGATCTGCTCGAAGAGGCCCTGCAGGCCAACGAGGAGGCGTCGGGCCCGATCCCGCAGGTGCTGCGCGATGAGGCCGTGGAACTCTTCCGCGCCGTCAAGGCGGCACCCGAGTTGCAGGAGGGCGCCGAGTGGGTCGAGCACGAAGCAGGCTGAGTGCTGGCACGCTCGTCCTCGACTGCGAGGGTCTGGTGAAGTGGTGCCGGGCCGACCAACGCGTCACGGCGCTGGTCCGCGAAGCCCAGGAGAACGCCTTCCGCGTGGTGGTCAGTGCACTCACCCCGATCGAGGCCCAGGACGTCCGGACCAGACCGGACCGGCTTCGCTGGTACTTGTCCAGGCTCCGCGTCGAACCGGTTACCGAAGAGATCAGTCTGGCCGCCATGGAGCTGCTGCGCACTCACCGGGTTCACGGGCACAAATACGCGATCGATGCGGTCGTTGCCTCCACGGCGCTCCGGGCTCCCAAACCGGTGATCCTCCTGACCTCCGATGAGGACGACATGACGACCCTCTGCGGAAAGTCCATAAGGGTGGTCGCCGTATAAGTCCTCGCATCGCGCGGGTGCCTGGCGGTGTCGGGTGATCGGTGTGCGGGCCGCCGGGGTTGGCGGCCCGCACGGGGTCAGAACTTGCCGGATTTGATGTCGGTTAGGTTCACGCGGGTGGTGTGGTAGTACATGGTGCGGTTGGGGGCGTTTGGGGCGCTGCTTGTCAGGGCTACCGGTTGGCCGGTGTTGGCGTTGATCACCAGCTTTTCGCTTCCGGCGGCCCAGGTGTCGGAGAGGGCCAGGGTGGGCTGACCGGCCGTGGTCGTCTTCGTGACCTTGACCTTCGGCATCGTGGCCATGATGCGGAGCACGCCGGCTCGGACCTGGGGGTTCTTCGGTGCCGCGATCAGCGTGTCGATGGCGTTCGACCAGATGTGGTTGTCGGTGATGGCCTTCTTCTGCTCGGGGGTCGGCGGCTTCGGCGGGACGTACTTCTCGCCCCGCGCCTTGGCGGCGGCCTTGAGCTTCTCGATCTTCGTTCGCTCGCCTGCGCGCTGCGCCTCCTCCAGGTCCGTGCCCGGGGGGAAGTTGGCGACGGACATCCGTGCGCGCGCGGTGCCGAGGTCGCCCTTCACCGCGTAGAGCGCCACGGCTATGCCGCGCTTGTAGCTGCTGTCGCCCCTGTTACCGGCGATGGCTCGTCGCAGAGCGTCGGCGTCGTTCCCCCAGTAGTACATGCCGTCGTCGGTGTACAGGTCGATGCCGTTGTCGGCCACCTTGTCACTGGTCGGCGACAGGTTGCGGACGGTCAGTGTCGCGTCGCCCGACGACTCGGGCTGCATGGGCGAGATCTCCGCCACCAACTTGGTCAGGATCGGGTTCGCCGCCGGGGTGTGTGTCGTGAGGGGGGCGCTGGACGGCGACGTGGACGTGACGACCAGTGCCGTCGCGGCGGATGCGGCGATCAAGGCGGCGGTACCGACTCCCACCTTGCGGCGCATGCTCCATCGGGCGCGTCGGGTCGGTGCTTCCGGTGTGGCCATCGCCGAGCGGAGAACGGCCCTTGCCTCTTCGTAGGCGCGGGGCTTTAGCGGCTCGACGTCCCTCATGTCTCGCAGCAGGTCCAGTTCGTCGGCCATCAGTGGGCCTCCTTCACCGTGTCGTGGTCGTTCAGCAGCGCGGCCATCCCCGGCGCGTTCCGCAGCACCATGCGCGCCTCGTGCATATGGCGGCGCGCCGTCCCGGGCGGTATGCCGATCGCCCGTCCCGCGTCGGCGACGGTCAGGTCCTCCCAGGCGACCAGGGTCACGATCTCCCGCTGCTGCGGTCCGAGCAGGGCCAGGGCGCGGCGCAGCACGGGCTCGGCGTCGACGCGGTCGTCGACGGCGGCCCACGGGTCCCAGCCGGACGCGCTGCCGGCGACGTCCGCCCGCGGCTGCTCGGGGCGGCGCGAGCGCCAGTGCCGCCGGAGCATGTTGTGCGCCACGCCGATCAGCCACGGGCGGGCATCGGGGAACGCGCGGTCGTAGGCCGCGCGGGACGCGAGCGCCGCCGCCCACACCTCGCCGAGCAGGTCCTCGGCCTGCTCCCGGCCGACCCGGCGGGCGAGGTAGGCACCGACGGCCGCCTCGTGGTTCCGGACGACCTCGACGAAGGCGTCCTCATCGCCGTCGAGCGACCGGGCGATCAACTCCGCATCATTCGGATCAGATGTCATGACCCTCCTCGTGTCTGGATCGCCTTGCACCGGGGAATTGCCATCGGAGGGCGGAAAGCGTTCGGTGCTGGTCAGCGTCGTGCGGTAGATGTGTTCGTGTGGTCGCGGGGCCCAGTATCCGGGCTGTGCAACCAATAAATGGGCGGAAATAGAACGGCGGGCCGGTCTAGGGTGTTGACGTTTCATCGCGTGCCGGTCGGCGCGCGGCGTCCCCCTGGCGAGGTATTGAGTGAATCGTGCGTTGATCGTTGCCGTGGCCCTGAGTTCCGCCGTTCTGGGCGGCTGTTCCTCCGGTGGCGATGACGCGGCCGGGGAGAAGAAGAGCGCCGCCGCGTCGGCTCCGGCCGTACCGGACGGATGGCGCAAGATCGAGAGTCCGGAGGTCGGGCTGTCGATCGCCGTTCCCCAGCGCTGGGTCAAGGTCGACGTCAACGCGGGCGAGATCGCGGAGTCCCTGCGGAAGGCCGGGGTCTCCGGCGCCTCGGCGGAGGCGATCGAGCAAGGCGCGGCCCAGTTGGAGGGGAAGAACCTGCTCTATGTGGTCGACACGGCCGGCGCCTCCGGTGGTTACATCAACAACATCAGCGGCCTCTGCGGGCCGAACGGCGGAGTCACGGCCGAGCAGCTGGAGCTCGTCACCAAGGCGGGGCTGGCCCGCATCGGGGCCCAGGACATCGAGTCCAGCACGCTGACGATCGGCGGGATGCCCGCGGTGAAGGTCGGTTACACGGTGAAGGCCGCGATCGCCGCGCGGGCCGTCCAGGTCCGCGTGCTGGTGCCCGGCGACAGGATCTGCGGGGTGACCTTCGGGATGAAGCCCGGCGAGGACATCAAGGAGCTGGACGAGATCGCACGGACGATCCGCCCGCTCCCCTAGCGCGGCGCGGCCGGGAGGGGTCCCGTAGATTGAGGGTGGTTGGAGCGCGGCGACTAAGGGGCGGGCGTGGGGTTCGAAGTTGTGTGCGAGGTCGAGCCGCCTACTCGGCCCGATCTGCAGAAGGTCCGGCATCAGATCGGGGTGCTGAGTCCCGTCGCGGACTCGTTCCTGATTCCCGACAACCACATTGGACGGGCCACCGTGTCGAGCGTGGCCGTCGCTCACGAGGTCCAGGCCATGGGCGCGCGGGGAATCGCCTGCCTGAACTCGCGGGACCGCAATCTGCTCGGATTCCGCAGGGACCTGCTCACCGCCGCCGCCTATGGAGTCGAGCGATTCCTTTTCGTCTACGGGGACAAGCCGCGTGCCGGCGGACGGACGAGTGAGCTGACCGTCCGGGCCATGATGGAGGAGGCCCGCGCCGCGAGCGAGGACGAGGTCTTCGCCGGATGCGGGCCGTTCCAGGTCGGTGTGACGTCCGGGCTCCGGAGCGTGCCCGCGTGGAAGCAGGCCGCCGACCTCACGTTCGTCCAGGTCAGCTACTCGGTCGAGAGCCTGCTGCGGTGGCGGGAGAGCGCCGGGGTCGACGGGCCCGTCTACGCGGGGGTCATGGTCCTGGCGAGCGCCGGGATGGCCCGGAATCTGGCCGCGGCCATTCCCGACATCGACATCCCCGCGGACCTCGTCGAGGCCGTCGAGCGGGACCGGGCGGCGGGCGTCGCGGCGGCGTGCGAGCAGGTCCTCGCCATCAGGGACAGCGGGGCGTTCGACGGGGTGCATCTCGTGCCGGTGAGCCGGTACCGGGAAGTCGCGGCGCGGCTGGAGCGCGACCTGTGAAACCGGGACTGCACGGGCAGGTGTCCCTTGTCGTGGGTGACGCGGACACGGCCACCGCGGTGGGCAGCGGGGACGTTCCCGTCCTCGCGACGCCCCGGCTGCTGGCGCTTGCCGAGGCGGCGACCGTCGAGGCCGTCAGAGACCACCTCGGGGACGGCCGGACGTCCGTCGGGACGCGCGTGGAGCTGGAGCACCGCGCGGCCAGCCCGGTCGGCGCCCGGGTGACCGTGGAGGCGGAGCTCGAAGAGGTGGACGGTCGGCGGCTGGTGTTCGGTGTCAGGGCCGTCGACGCGCGGGGCGTCGTGGGAATCGGCCGGATCGAGCGTGCGGTGGTCGAGCGGGAGAGGTTCCTGGCGCGGCTTCAGTAGGGGAGCAGGCGGCCGGAGGGCGTCCTCAGATCGGGCTGGCTCGGTGGACGTGGGGGCCTGGGGCGTTTGATGAGTTGCTGCCGTGCCATGGTGATCATCTCCCCCCAACGGGACCGACTTAATCGTCGTCACCTCCTACGACGCGGTCGGCGCAGGCAAGGTTCGCTGAGCCTATGCGACGAACACTGCCGGTTCGACCGATTTTCGAGAAGAAATATCGGCGCAGTGTCGCCGGACGATCACCATGCGTGCGGGAAATTCACGAGACGATGTCGCGTGATCGGAAGCGGCGGAACGCCAGCGCGAAAAGGATCAGCGCGTAGGTAACGGATATCGCAGAGCCTTTCGCCATGCCCGTCCACTGGATCTGCGGCTGGAGGGCGTCCATCCACGCGTACATCCAGTGGGTCGGGAGGAAGTCGCGCCAGGAGCCGAGCGCGGTGACGGCGTCCAGGATGTTGCTGACGATGACCAGGCCGACGGCGCCGCCGACCGCGCCCAGCGGTGAGTCGGTGGCCACGGAGAGCAGGAACGCGAGGGCGGCGACGACCAGCTGGGCGATCAGGGAGTAGCCGACGATGATCGCCATGCGGCCGAGCGCGGTGCTCACCGGGACGGTGCCGCCGGTGGGCAGTTCGACGTCGCCCCAGCCGAAGCCCGCCGTCCCGGCCGCGAGGGACATCAGCGGCAGGCTGACGACCGCCACGACGGCGTAGGAGAGCGCGACGACCAGTTTCTGGCGGAGCAGCCGGGCGCGCGGGACGGGCGCGGCCAGCAGGTAGCGCAGCGACGACCAGCCCGCCTCGCTCGCCACCGTGTCGCCGCAGAACAGGGCCACGGCCACCACCAGCAGGAAGCCCGTCGAGACGAACAGGGCGAACAGGGCGAAGTTCAGCGCGGACGACGTGGCGACGTCGACCAGGCTGGGGACGCCGTCCGGGCCCGGGTCGCCGCCCAGCTTGAACGCGAGCACCAGCACCCACGGCAGGACGAGCAGGATCCCGAACGCGACGAGGGTCCGGCGGCGCCGGAACTGGCGGACGGCCTCGACCCGCAGGGGCAGTGTCCGCCGGACGTCGTAGGTCGTCATGGCGCCTCTCCGATGATCTCCAGGAACGCGTCCTCCAGGCGGCGGCCGGAGCCGGTGATCTCGCTGACCGGACCGGCGGCGACGCGGCGCCCGCCCGCCATGACGACCGCGTGCGTGCAGGTCTGCTCGACCTCGGCCAGCAGGTGGCTGGAGACGATCACGGTCCGCCCGGCGGCGGCGTACCGGACGAGCACCTCCCGCATCTCGCGGATCTGGGGCGGGTCGAGGCCGTTGGTCGGTTCGTCCAGGACGAGCAGGTCCGGCAGCCCGAGCATGGCCTGGGCTATGGCGAGCCGCTGCCGCATTCCCTGCGAGTAGGTGCGGACCGCTCGGTCCAGTGCCGAACCCAGGTCGGCTATCTGCAGTGCCTCGTCCAGGTGGGCTTCGTCCAGGGGACGGCCGGTCGCGCGCCAGTACAGGTCCAGGTTGTCGCGTCCGGAGAGGTGGGGAAGGAACCCGGGCCCCTCTACGAAGGACCCAAGGCGGGACAGGACGGGTGCTCCAGGAGTGACGCGCTGACCGAAGATGCGGATCTCGCCCGAGTCGGGGTGGATCAGGCCCATGAGCATGCGCAGGGTCGTTGTCTTCCCCGCACCGTTCGGCCCCAGGAGCCCTAGCACCTGCCCCTTCTCGACACGGAACGACAGATCGGCCACGGCGAGATGACCGTTCTTGTACGCCTTCGTCAGGCCCGTTATCTCCAGCGGGACATCGCTCTCCGCAGACGAACCGCGCCCACGGCGTCCGGGCACGAGGATGCCGACGGCGACGGCGAGCCCCGCCACCGGCAGTGCCCACACCCACGCGGGCAACGGCGCGGACGCCGTCGCCAACGAGGGCACGGTCGGGACGCTCAGCGGCGACACCGCCTGCACCTTGTACGACGAAGGCGCGGCAGGTGTGGCGAAGCCCATGTCGGTCGTCGCGATGACGAGGCGCAGGCGGTGGCCGCGGTCGAACCGGTAGTCCATCGCCGGGAGCGTCACCGTGACCTCCGACGAGCCGCCCGACGGGCCGCCCGACACCCGGAAGGGCGCCGCCAGCCGCCGCGCAGGAGCGGCGCCGCCGCCGGGCGGGACGTCGTAGAGCTTCGCGAACAGCGGTCCGTCGCCCCGCACCTTGAGACGGACCGTGGCCGCCCCGGTCAGCCGCACCGGATGGTCCAGCGGAGCCGTGTCGAACGTGGCGGTCTGTCCGGGCATGTCGGACGGCACCGACCCGCCCAGCGAGCCCAGCGAGGACAGCGCCCCGAGCCCCGGCGCCGACGAGATCGACGGCGGCGACCCGCCCGCCGGGTTGAAGATCGTCTGCTCCGGCCCGGAAAGCGGCATGCCGACCGGATGATCGGAGAGTCCCGGATACCGCGACGTCGTCGCCTCCTCCACGACGACCCGCTGCGTGGACGAGTCGAGCCCGCCCGCCCGCGTCACCGTGAAACCGTCCAGAGCGGGCCCCGAGCGGCGGAGCCGCGCGTCGAAGAAGTCGCGCACCAGCCCCTCGACCCGGTCGGTCTCCGGATCGCCGCCGTCATGCCCGCCCTGGAACCAGACCACCGACACCGGCGCGCCGTTCCGGGCGATGGCACGGGCGTTCGCGTCGGCCTGGTCCAGCGGGAACAGCGAGTCGGTCTGCCCCTGGATCAGCAGCGTCGGCACCCGGATCCGGCCGGCGACCGAGGCCGGGCTCGACCGCCGGAGAGTCTCGATCGCCGACGCGGTCGGACGGCCGGTCTCCGCGACCTCCTGGTACATCTCGCACAGGGACGGCAGGAAGCGCCCGCAGGCCGTCCGGCCCGCGCCGCTCGTGAAGAAGACCCCCGCCCACAGCTTCTTGAACACGCCCTCCGCCGGGCCGGCGCCGGTCGCGGACGGGAAGAGCGCGTCCGCGAGGCCGTTCCAGGTGATCTGCGGCGCGATGGCGTCCACCCGCGGGTCGTGGGCGGCGGTCAGCAGCGCGATCGCGCCGCCGTAGGACTGCCCGGCCATGCCGACGCGCGGGTCGCCCGGCCCGTCCAGGACGACCTCGGGCCGCTTCGCGAGCCAGTCGATGAGCTGCCGGGTGTCCTTGACCTCGTAGTCGGGGGAGTTGAGCGCGATCTCCCCGGTCGAGCGCCCGAACCCGCGCGCAGACCAGGCCAGCACCGCGTACCCGGCGCGGGCCAGTTCGCGGGCCTCGCCCGCCACCTCCCGCTTCGAGCCGCCGAAGCCGTGCCCCAGCATGACCGCCGGGCCCTTCGACCGCCCCACCGGACGATAGAACGTCGTGTCGAGGACGATGCGCCGGTCGTTCTTCGGCCCGTCCACCACGGCGATGCGCTGCTCGGACGTCCGCACGCGCGGCGCGTCGCCGGCCCCGAGCCCCCAGGCGGCCCCGCCG
>NZ_SMJW01000305.1 GCF_004348335.1 Actinomadura bangladeshensis
CAGGCATTGGAGCCGCTCCCACCCGGGAAACCCATATGCCTGATGCCCAAAGCGTCGTCAGCGAGCCGACCGCCCCGAAGCGCCAGACGGCTCGACCCGCCCACCGCCTCCACGCACGTTCGCCTGCACGGTGGAGCCCACTCGTCGTTAACTCCGCCTTCCTTCTCGGCGCCGTCACCCTGCCCAACATCGCCACGCAGATCGACACGGGCCCGATCACCATTCGTAGGACCGCGTCCTGCGCCCCCATCGGGCCAGTCGCCAGCCGATACGTCGACAAGAAGAAGGTCTGCCGCCGCGCCCGCAAAGAAGTTCTACACAGCCTCAAGACCGGCCGAGACCCGGATTGGGACGCCGTTATCCGCGACTCCACCCCCAATGTGGTGAACCGTTCTCGCCAATTCCCACCCTCAAAGCGCGCCCGCCAGCGCCCGAAAAGCCACAACATGAACCCGGCGGCGCCACCGAAGGCGTCTGCCGTAACCCCAGGTGCCCGATCAACGAACCGAACCCAAACGCAACCAGTACCGGGGGCACGGTCTCTCGGCGCATCGGCGACACCGAAGCCTTCACAGCATGCCCCGGCGCCTGTCCCAACGTCACGCCCTAACCCATCCGACCGCGCACCGTGGCCGCCCCCATGTGCCGCAGCCATCGCGCTGCTAATCCTGCTCGCATCTGCCGCCTACCTCGGCAAACACCGCCGAAGGGTCTTCGCGGTGACGATGTCGATGCTGCGCCACCTGAAAAGAGGCCCTCGCAAGAGGAATCAGACCACACCCTCACCCGCGACCGACCACGAGGCACCCAGCGCAACCCATATTGCCTCCCTCCTCGCGAAGGGGGCTTCGCTTACCGGTCCGGAAGCCGAAGGCGTCGCCCGCCACATGGCCATGGAGTTCCTTCGCCGTCGGCGACCTGGCTCAGCCGAACTCGTGCTCAGCCGCCCCGACGCCTGGCGGCTATTCGGCATGGACGTCGGCACCCTGCGAGAGGACCGGATTCCCGGCCTGGTCCTGACCGACGACTGTGAGCAGACACGCGTTTTCCTGGCCCGTCAAACCTCGCCCAGGCGACTTCTGCTCGCTTACGGCACTGAAGAAGACGTCCCTCGTGACGGAGGCCAGACCACTGTGGTATCCATATCGACTCGTGCGGAAGGACCCACGAAAATCTCAGCCGGCGTCGAGGTCACGAGCACTCTCGACCCGTCTCTAGCCAGCCGTCTGCCAACGCTCACGAGAAACGACGCCTTCAACTTGCTCATGACGCTGCCGACATGCGCCCGGCAGTGTGAAGACTAGAAGAACCGGCGGGTTGTGCAAGGCTGCCGAGGAGAGTGGGAAGCCCCTTGCCGGAGCCGGCCCGCCAGCGCGGCACACTCCACTAGGTCAGCCTCAAAGAAGGAAACGGAGTCGTCACAGATCGAGTTCGCCGCTGCTCGCCCGCTCGGCCAGGCGCCGCCATGCATCGCGGTCGAGGAGCAGCATCGGTCCGTTCGGGTCTTTGGAGTCGCGGACGGCGATCGCTCCGGTCAGCGGGGCCAGCTCGACGCAACCCTGGCTGCCCTGGCTAGCCGTCGCCTTGCGCCAGTTCAGGGGGGACGGGGCAGTCATTGCATCTCCTCTTCGATACCGCGCAGGAAGGACGCCGTCTCGCGGGGGTCGAGCGCCGAAGCGACCAGCAGGTTGAACTTGGTGTTCATCCGGCTCACCTGGTGCGGTTGCTCCAGGTAGGCGTTACCGGCCTGGCTTTCGACGTATACGACGTCCGGGTCGGTGGGCTCGGGGAAGCCGAGCAGTGAGAACGGTCCGTCGAGCCCAACGTGTGCACCCTTACCGAAGGGTAGAACCTGCACGGTGATGTTGGGAGTGTCGATCGCTTCGAGCAGGCGGCGTACCTGCTCGCGCATCACTTGAGCGCCCCCGACCGCTCTGCGCAGCACGTTCTCGTCCAATATCACCCACAGGGCGAACGGTGGAGTCATCCGGTCGAGGATCCTCTGCCTGGCGAGGCGGAGTTCCAGCAGGCGGTCGATCGTCTTGGGTGTCTCGGCGGGCAGCGTTGCGCGCAGCACCTCCCGTGCGTATTCGGGGGTCTGCAGCAGCCCATGGACGAGCTGGTTGTCGAAGTGCCGCAGCTCGGCGGCCTCGCTCTCCAGCCCGATGTAGGAGCCGAAATGCGGCGGGAAGACGTCCTGGAACTCGTTGTACCAGCCTGGCTGCGCCGCCTCGCGGGCAAGTTGAAGGAGAGCGTCCCGGACGCGGTCATCGGGTGCACCGAAGAGCTCCAGCAAGTCCCTGAGCTCGCGCTGCTTGGGCGGCTGTGCCTTGCCAGTCTCGATACGGCTCACCCGTGATGGCGAGCACTCCAGATGCTCGGCGACCTGCTCGATCGTGTAGCCGGCGTTTTCTCTCAGCTTGCGGAGCTCCGACCCGAGTCGGCGCATCCGGACCGTCGTGACTCGAGGTTGTGGCATCGAATCTCCTTCCATGCTTGGCACAAGTTACCTCGCACAACACCTTGTCTTAGGTGGCGGCGCGACTCGCCGTCGAAGGAAATCCAGACTTTCCTGACATAGCAGCCAGCATTGCCGCGATTCACTGCTGCACACTTGTGCCACACAGATTCCAGGTGCATGCTGGGCCTGTGCTCGGCTGAACGCTGACAGTGATGAGGGGCCTGAGGGACTACGCCGTCCGCCATCGAGCCCAGCCAGAGCGCCCTGCATAACAAAGCGGCCCCGGACGCGGTGCGCCAACACCGGCCGGGACCTTGATCGGAAACAGGAGTTCCGACCCATGCATGATCGTATGAACCCGTCACCCATGCAGGTGAGGCCGCCCACCTCAGACCACACGCCCGCCTACGGATGGGGCCAAGACCAAACCCCAACCCCTCAGCTCACGAGACCGGCGCCTTGGACGACACCCGGCGTGGACCCCGACCAGGCCGTCACCGAACTCGGCAACCGTTTCCCCCGCGCCACGATCTGGTTCGGCGATTTCACGGGAAGCTACTGGGCCCTGATCCGCGCCGAGGACGGCGCCCGACTGATCGAAGGCACCACACCCGCGGACCTGAGTCACCAACTCGACTCCGTGCAGCCGAACCCCTCACGCACCCACCAGCCGCAATCGCCGTCGTCCCCTCCGACGCACCAGAAATTCACCGAGCCTGCGCCGTGCCCGGCACCGGCTGCGCAGTGCCGGTCCGTTCACCGGACCTCCCGAGGCCGCGGCAGCTGCCGCCGTCGCTCTGTCCTACGGCCCCTGAGCAGGAGCGGACGATGCTGACCGGTGCCCCCGCCGACATCCCGGCCGGCGGCGCCTGCGCCTTCCAACTCCCGGGTGACCTGAGCGCCGCCTCCCATGCGCGCTCCCTCGTCGCGGCGACCATGCGCCAGCTGGGCTTCAACCCCGACCCGATCGAGGACGCCCGACTCGCGGTCTCCGAACTGGCCACGAACGCGCTGACCCACGCGTCCTCGACGACGCGGCCGGAACTGTGGATCTGGGCGCGCACCCGCCCCACCCCGCAACTGGTCGTCTCCGTCTTCGACGCCCACCGCGGCGCCTGGCCAACCATTCGCGGCACCGATCTGCTCGACGAGCACGGCAAAGGACTCACCATCGTCGCGGCCCTCGCCACCGACACCGGCACGCACCGCACCCGCTCACGCCTGACTGCCTCACCCGGCAAATGCGTCTGGTTCACCCTCGCGCTTCCCGCCCCTTGGTCGGCGACCACCAGCGTCATCGCCCCGATAGCGGCGGCCGATCGGCTCACCGCGGCACTCCGATCCCGTGGCGTCCCACCACCCGTCGCAGCGACGACAGCGGCATCTCCGTCCTCACCGCAGGAACGGTGAACATCTGGGTCGAGCCCAAGGCGTTCGCCTGGCACAACGGTCAGAGCTACACCCGCGAGCCACTGATCGACTTGCAGGAAACCGCCGAGCGCATCGTCAGCCATCACGAGACCCACGCCCCGACCTCACCGACCTGACGAACCCCCTGGCCGGAACCCGGCCCACATGCCCTGGGGACGCGGCGCCACCTCCCGTCCGCCGCGTCCCCCGCCCCAGCTGCTACCCGTACGGAACGAGACTCCATGCACCCCGCCGCCAGCCGGCTCGCTCACTTGCTGCAAGCCCTCGAAAACATCCGCACCCTCGCCGAACGAGCCGACCGCATCGCCATCGACCGCCTCCTCACCCAACCGTCCGCCACCCGTCACCTCGACGACCACACCCTCGACTTCCTCCGCCGCGCCCAAGACCTGATCTTCATCACCACACAAACCCTGACGACAGTGCTCGCAAGCGACGGCTCGTCCAGCAGCCACCCCGCACACCTCGACGCCGCCGAGGCCTGGCGCCGCGCACACCTCCACCTGCCGCACCCCGACGACGCCCTGATCCTCATCCACATCCAAGAGTTCGAGGAGGGCTACCAGGCCATCCCGATCCTGGTGCCCATCCCAGAGCCGCCGCTGGTTCCCACCAGTGAAACCGCGACCACCCTCGTCATCGACAAGACCACCGGCACCGTCACCCGCTGGCCCCTGCTCCGACTGGACACCCTGGCCAGGCAATACGGCCGCTACATGAACCAAGAACCGATTACCTTCGGCACCCGCCACGTGTAAATCCCTTGTCCACCGGCACGCATGGTCAGTAAAAGGCCATCCCGCGTGCGCGGGGAGCACATGGACGGCACCGACTGGCGGACCGTCAGCCTGGGACCATCCCCGCGTGCGCGGGGAGCACGCCCAAGCCGAACCCGTCGCCCAGGCCGTGAAGGGACCAACCCCGCGTGCGCGGGGAGCACCTCCGGCTCGGACGGGTTCACGAGGACGGTCAGGGACCATCCCCGCGTGCGCGGGGAGCACCGGCCGAGGACCATCTCCCCGGACCGGTGGGCGGGACCATCCCCGCGTGCGCGGGGAGCACGGCCGCATGACGTTCGCCGAGTTCAAAGCCCAGGGACCATCCCCGCGCGGGGATGGTCCCACCAAGAACGAAACCGACGAGCTGATCAACAGGTGCTCCCCGCGCGCGGGGATGGTCCCCCTCCAGTGCGGGCGGCGGCGCGGCCGGGGCCTCCCCACGCACGCGGGGGTGACTCGTCGCGTTCAGGAAACCGTGCTCGTCGAGTTACGAGGAACCAGGCTCGGCCTGCGCGGGCGTCGGGGTGGTGGGCTTGGACGAGAGCCAGGTCGCCGTCGTCGAGCGTGATGACGTTGACGCGTATGCCGTCTGGCCCTAGCAGGTGCCGCGCCTTGGCCATGGCTTGCAGTGTGCGCCTGCTGCGGGGCGCCGTCCATAGTCAATCGTGTGGGAGGCGGTCGCTGACGGGGGTGTGAGCGTGTCGGCGGGCTGGTTGCGGATCCGCTGGCCAACATGGGCATACTAGAACGCATGTTCGGTTTTCTGGTGGAGTGACGTGCGGATTCCGCCTGTCGTCACCTATCGGGCCATCGGTGGTCCTGCGTACCTGCTGGCGTGGGAGCAGCATCCAGACCGCACGTGGTGGGCGCGTCTTCTGTGGCTGGAGCTTCGTCGGGACGGCCAGGTGGGGCGTCATGCGCGTGTCGCGGCCGGTGAGGTCGCTCCCATCGCCGGGCAGGACTACCGCAGTGTTCCGCGTGAGCGGGTGCAGGCGCGGCACGGTCCGCCGAGTGATCTCAGCGATCCTCGGGATCCGGTCAACCGGGCGATCAGCCGTAATCGCGTGCAGGAGCGGTATCGGCGGGCGGTGGAGCGGGGTCTTCGCCGGCGACCGGAACCGGATTTCTGACGTGCTGGGCGTGTTTGAGGAGTGCGGTGGCTGCGGGGATGTGGGTTCGGGGGAAGGTGATCGAGGTCCAGGATCGGGGGTCTCGGTCCTTGGTCACTGGGGACAGCTTCCAGATGCCGGTGCTGGAGAGTTCGGTTACGGCGACCAGGAGGCGTGGGGCTTGGTCGGCGTGGACGATCAGCCATGCGCGGCCCAGGCTGCGGGCAGCGAGGCGAGGACGGTCGGCTTCGAGCGCGCGGGTGCCGCCGTGCAGAACGGCTTCGCCGGCGTCCTGGCAGGCCACCTTGGTGCGGAATCCCAGTCGCCAGAGTTGCTGGACGAGGGGGACCATCTCCACGTCGATGTCGACTCGCTGGCCGTCCGGTGTGATGAGGGGCTGGGCGGGGTGGAATTGCGTCCAGTCGGTCATGGGCTAGCTCCGCAGTCGGTAGGTCGCCCAGCGGCCGGTCAGCTCGGCGTGCTGCCTGACCCAGGAGTCGTCGCGTTGCTGGCTCGTGGTGCGCCACTGCTGGGCGAATGCGGCGGTGAACATGTCGATGTCGGTCGGCGGGGCCTGGGTCCAGGACGGGAATTGGGAGACCCACTGCTCGGCGGCCTGGGGCGAGTGGTCGGCTTTGAGGAGCCACGGGATCAGTAGTGCCAGTTCCAGCCAGGCGGTTCCGCGTGAGACGAACGCCCAGTCGACGAGGTATGCGCGGCCGTCCGGGGTGATGATGAAGTTGTCTTCGTTCAGGTCGGTGTGGAGCAGTGCGCTGCCGGCCAGCGGGGTTACGTCGTCGGCATAGCGTTGCCAGCGTCGTTCGCCCAGGAGTTGCAGGGTGTCGGGGCAGGCGGCGTTCTGGATGGCGTGGATGGTCTTGGCCAGCATCTCCAAATCGGGTGAGCCTGGAGCGAAGTCGGCGGGGCGTCCCTGGATGTAGTCGAATCCGAGGGCGAGCCACTCCCCGGCCTCGGCCTGCCATCGCAGCCGGGGAGCGAACTCGGACACCACTGGGTTGACGGAGGCTTCGCGGCGCAGCGACATCACCTCGGGGCCGTCCCTGTCGGCCAGCTTGCGGGCGGCCTTGACGAAGACCCGCCCGTCGGCGGTGTGCAGGGTGGCGGCGATGTCCGCATGGTTGCCGGTACGGGCGGGTTCGATGCGGCTGATCGGGCCGGTGCTGGCCTCGATCTGGGTTCGCAGGTCCCCGGGCAGGTCGGTCCAGGCGGTGCGCACGGGCGTCCCCTTCTTCTAGGTCAAATTCGGATGGTGAGCGGGGCGGTCTCCGGCAGGAAGCCGCCCCAGTCCAGCAGGGTGCGCCAGTCCCGGCCGCTCTGGTCGTTGCACTCGGGCGGGCAGCAGCTGGTGCCGGCCTCGCCCTCCCAGAACTGCGGGTCGACGTAGTAGCCGGTGGCGTGGAGTTGCGGGATGGTACGGCCCAGGGCGGCGCCGGAGCAGATGTCGTCGTCCATGACCGGCCGGTGGTGGATGAACGAGTCGGCGAGCAGATAGCTCATCGGAACGTACACCTCGGTGCGCTGCAGGCTCAGGTGCCACGCCTGGTCCACCGGCGGGGTCGGGACGATGCGGATGTAGTTGCGCGGATCCTTGCGTTCGGCCCGTCGGATGTTGCCCACAGCCTTGAGGAAGAGCAGGTTCTGGCCGACGACGCGCTGACAGTAGTCGTGGGTGGCGTGGGTGGCCTTGCGGACGTCGTCCACCAGGAGCGCGAACGCCGCCGCGGGGATCAGCTCGCGCGGGTCCCGGCCGATCTGCTCGACCTGGACCGGTCTTTCGGGAGTGACGGTCATGGTGACCTCCATGGTGCGCTTGATGAGTGTGGTCCAACGCCCCGGCCTGCGCGCGTGTTGGCCGGAGCGTGGAGCATTCGGGAGGGGTGGTGCTGCGACCTGCGATAGCTCAGACGTCGACCGTGATCGAGATGCGTTTGTGGTCGGAGTCGGGGTGCTCGGGGTCGCGGAAGTCGTGGACGCGGTACGAGCCGGGCACGTAGGCGTCACGGAGCGGATCGTTGAGGAGGATGCCGTCGATGACCAGGCATTGGCGTCCGTTGGGCCGCTCGATCTGGGTCGGGGTGAAGTCCTGGGCGAGTTCGGCGGCGTGGTGGAAACCGACGCCGCCCTCCCGCTGCCGCGTGGTGGGGTTCCACCATCCGACCAGGGCGTCAAGGGCGCGGGTGTCGTAGATGTGCGGGCCGGCCTGCCTGGCGCCGCCTTGGAACTGGACGCGGTAGTTGATCGCGCGTGGGTTGTGGAGGCCGGGGGTGTTCATGTCGGTGGGTTCGAAGGGGCCGGAGGGGACGGTGTTCCAGTCGCCGAGGAGCGCGCAGGGGATGGCGGGGTCGGCGAGCCGGTCGAACCGCCGGTTGTCGGCGAGGCGGGTGTCGCCGGAGTAGATGTCGCCGTGCGTGGCGGCGATCCGGATGGGGTCGGTGCGGCCGGGGAGGGTGAACAGCATCAGGTTGCGATTGCGGGAGGCGAAGTCCGGGAGCCGGTGGGAGTAGAACCGCCGCACCACGACCTTGGTCGGGTCGACGTAGATGACGGGCGCGAACATCCCCCACTCGCGGGGCAGCGAGCACGGGTGCGGCATGTAGGCCGGGCCGCCCGCGTCCCGCAGCGCGGCGGCGGCCTCGTACGCGCCTTCCATGCCGTTCAGCTCGTACCGGTCGCCCTCGCCGATCACGGCGATGTCGGGCCAGTCGCCGTCGTGGAACATCCCGGTGACCTTGCTGTAGTCGTAGGGGCCGCCGTCGCCGGAGTAGGAGGAGTAGCCGG
>NZ_SMJW01000306.1 GCF_004348335.1 Actinomadura bangladeshensis
GCGGTCGCCAGCTCGCGGGCCGGACGGCCGTGCCGGGCGCGGTCGTCGGCGGCCATCTCGATCAGCAGCTCGACCGCGTCCAGGCACCGTCCGACCAGCCGGAACTGGGGGAACACCTGGCGCAGCGACGCGAACGGAAGCAGCACCAGGTCGTGCCGCTCGCGCGCGTGCGCGCGCTCGTGCGCGAGGACCGCGGCCAGCTCGCCGCGGTCGAGCAGCTCCAGTGTCCCGGCGCTGACGACGACCTTGTGCGAGCGGACGCCCGGCACGCAGTACGCGGCGGCGCCGGGGTGGTCGAGGACGAGCGTGCCGGGCACGGACGAGTCGCGGCGCGACACCAGCGCGAGCAGCGCCCGGTGTCGGCGCCGGGCCCGCACGACCCGCAGCACCGCGAACATGAGCATCACCAGCAGCACGCCGGTCAGGCTGACCGCACCGAGCAGCGCGGCGACCTGGACGGCGCCGAGCCGGGCGGCCTGGTCGTCGTAGAGGCCGGGCAGCCCGCCGAGGACGCCCTTGCGGTACGGGAGGAGGGCGAGGCCGAGGAGCGCGCCGATCGTGGCGACGCCCCAGCACAGCCCGAGGGCCTGCCAGAGCGCGATCCCGATGCGGGGCGCCCGCCACGTCCACCGGGCACGGGACAGCAAGTGCGCCCCGCCGACGGTCCCCAGTGAGATCAATGCGAGCAGGGCGGCGCCGGTCATGCGGGGGGTTCCTTGCTCATGAGGCCCGCGAGGGTCTGCCGGATGACGTCGACCTCGTCCCGCGAGACGGACCGGACGAAGTGCGCGAGCGCCGCGTCCCGGTCACCGGTCTCGTTCAGGGCGCCCAGCATCAGCTCGGTCACGTACATCTCGCGGCTCGCGACCGGGTGGTAGCGCCAGGCGCGGCCGTCGCGCTCGCGCTCGAGGAAGCCTTTCTTGGCAAGCCTGTCCAGCACGGTCATGACCGTAGTGTGCGCGAGGTCCCGGTCGCCGGCGAGCGCACGGCTCACGTCGCGCGCCGTCGCCGCCTGGTGGCCGGCGTCCTCCCGCGCCCACAGGACCTCCATGACCGTGCGTTCAAGCTCTCCCAGACCCTTCACGCCTTCAAGGTTATCCGACCGAGACGAAGGTCACCACGTCAGGTAGTACTACCGCCTGTAGGGGGTGCGACGAGCCCCAGCTCGTAGGCGATGATGACGAGCTGAACGCGGTCGCGGGCGTCGAGCTTGGCGAGCAGCCGGGCGACGTGCGCCTTCGCGGTCGCCACGCTGATGTAGAGCTCGTCGGCGATCTCCTGGTTGGACATGCCGCGCCCGACCAGGGTCAGGACCTCGCGCTCGCGGTCGGTGATCCCGTCGACCGGTCTGGGCCTCCGGGTTCCGGCCGGTTCGGGACGCGCCGCGAACTCCTCGATCAGCCGTTTGGTGACGCTGGGCGCGATGAGCCCGTCGCCCTTGGCGACGACGCGGATCGCGGCGAGGATCTCCTCCAGCGCCATGTCCTTGACGAGGAACCCGCTGGCGCCCGCCTTCAGCGAACCGTAGACGTACTCGTCGTCGTCGAACGTGGTCAGCATGATGACGTGGGCGGTCGTGATGCGGCGCGCGGCCTCGATGCCGTCCATGCCGGGCATGCGGATGTCCATGACGACGACATCGGGGGCGGACTTCTCGACGAGCTCGACCGCTTCGGCACCCGTCCCGGCCTCGCCGACGATCTCCAAGTCGGGGGTGTCGGCGATGAGGACGCGCAACCCCGCGCGGATCAGCGGCTGATCGTCGGCGAGGACGACGCGGATCGTCACCGGCCCTCCAGCGGTATCCGCGCCGCCACCCGGAACCCGCCCTCGGGGCGCGGCCCGGCGGCGAACTCGCCGCGCAGGAGGGAGACGCGCTCCCGCATCCCGACGAGGCCGTACCCGGTGCCGACCATGCCGCCCTGCCCGTCGTCCACGACCTCGATGGCCAGCGCGTCGTCGCGGTAGTCGATCGTCACCCGGCACTTGTCCGTGCCCGCGTGCCGGACGACGTTCGTGACCGCCTCCTGGACGATCCGGTACGCGGAGAGGTCGACGTCCGGCGGGAGGGGCCGGCGTCCGCCTTCCGTGCTGATGTCGATCTCGACGCCCGCGTCCGCTGCCGCCCCCGCCAGGCCCGCCAGATCGTCCAGCCCGGGAGTGGGGCCGAGCGGGACGGAGTCCGCGCCGTCCTTGCGGAGGGCGGTGACCATGCGCCGCAGCCCGGACAGCGTCTCGCGGCTGGTGGCCTCGATGGCGTCCAGCGCGTTGCGGGCCTCCGCCGGCTGCGTCTCGATCACCCGTCCGCCGACGCCCGCCTGGATCGCGATGATGCCGATGCTGTGCGCGACCATGTCGTGCAGTTCGCGGGCGATCCGGAGCCGCTCGGCTGCGACGGCCTGCGCGGTCGCCTGCTCGCGCATCGCCTCGGCGTGCGCCCGGCGCACCCGGATCGAGTTGCCCGTCATCCAGGTGATGGCCATCGCCAGGATGAGCGTCATCGGGAGCACTTCGTTCGCCGACAGGAACGCGGCGATGGACAGCCCCTGGAGGACGAACGTCACGACGGCGGCGGGAACCGAGACCTTCCGCGGACGGGTGACCGCGATGTAACCGATCGAGACGTCGGTGAACAGGACCAGCAGGCCGACGATCCCCCCGTTGGGCATCTCCAGCGCGGCGAGGATCCAGGCGGTGAGCAGGAGTGCGTGGGCGGGCAGCGGGTTCCGCCTCAGCAGCGCCATGACCAGGACGGTGAGACCGGCGGAGAGGAAGACGTAGACGTCCTCGAAGCCGGTCCGCCCGGCGGAGACGGTGACGTACAGCACTCCCGGGTAGAGGACGGCGCCGCACCAGGCCAGCGCGATCCCCGTGACGCGGCGAGCTCGGCTCAGCGGCAGGGCGGACATGCGCCGATCGTAACCGCGGCGCCGTCCCGGACACATTGGCCCGGAGGCGTAATCCCACGGGCTACAAGCGCCTTTCCCAAATGTGTTCAGCAGCCCGATGACCATTGGCCGGCGCACCCAGCACCGTTACCGGCATGAAGCGCGCGGCGTCATTGATCCTGGCTCTCCAAGTACTGCTGATCGTCGTATTCTCGATCGCGTACGACTCGCTGGACTTCCGCATCTACCGGCTTGGCGGGCACGCCATAACGGACGGCGCGGCCCTCTACGAGGAGCAGCTCGCCGACCACTGGTTCACCAACACCCCCTTCATGGCAGCCCTGTTCACGCCATTCTCCGAACTGCCGCTCACCGTCGGCCGCCTGATATGGCAACTGGCCTCGCTGGCGGCCTTCGTCTGGGCCTGCCGGACGACACTGCGGATGGCCGGCCGCCGCGTCCCGCTCGTGGTGGCAGTGGCCGCCGGCCTCCTCCTGGAACCGGTCTGGCACACCTTCTTCCTGGGCCAGGTCAACCTGTTCCTGCTGGCCCTCGTCCTTGCGGACATGCACCGGGTCGCCGTCGGCCGGCCGTCCGGAGTCGGCATCGGCATAGCGACCGCGATCAAACTGACCCCGGCCGTCTTCGTGGTCGTCCTCCTGATGACACGGCGGACAAAGGACGCCGTCACGGCCACCGCGACCTTCGCCATCTGCACGGCACTCGCCTACCTGATCAACCCGGACGCGTCCCGCACTTACTGGCGGCACACCTTCTACGACACGTCCCGCGTGGGCGTCCCGTACATCAGCAACCAGTCCCCCTACGGAGCGCTGACCCGCATCCTGTGGAGAACGACCGAGGTAGGCGACTGGTACACCGCCATTCCCATCACCATCGGCGTATTCGGCCTGACGATCGCCGCCCTTTGGGCAAGGCGGGGCGACTGGCCGGCCGCCACAGCCATAACGGGTATGACCGGCCTGCTGGTATCCCCGATCTCCTGGGCACACCACTGGGTGTGGGTCGTTCCCGCGCTGGCGGTCCTGCTCCGCGACAACAACCGAAAGACCGCGCTGGCCGTTTACGCCGTCTTCGTGCTCTCCCCGCTCTGGTGGACGCCCCATAACGGCCACCCGCTCGAATACGGCTTCCACCCCCTACTGACTCCGGTGGCGAACTGCTATCTGCTGGCCGGCGTCTTCTTCCTGGCCCACATGGCGATCCGCCTTCGCGCCACCCCGCCCGCCCTTTCCAGCGGCCGTCCCGAACGGCGCCGTGCAGCGGTCGGGGACAGCGGCGGGTAGGCCATCTGGTCGGCCCGTGATGGCGGGGGGCCGTGCTCACGCCGAGGCCCGATCCGGAGCGGACGACCGGATCGGGCCCCGTGGGATGGTGCCAGGTCAGAGCGGCATGTTGAGGGCGGACATCATGGCGCGCGGATACCGCTCGCCGCGCGCCGCGCCCGGCGGCACCGCCTTCTCGATCTCGGCCAGGTCGTCCGCGGTGAGGTCCAGGTCCGCCGCGGGCAGCGCCTCCGTCAGCCGCTCGCGGGTGCGGGCGCCGACCAGGGGCACGATGTCGTCGCCCTGCGCGGCCACCCAGGCGATGACCAGTTGGGCGACGGTGCACCCCTTCGCCTCGGCGACCCGCCGCAGCGCGTCCACGAGCACGAGGTTGTGCTCGACGTTCCCGCTGGAGAACCGCGGGCTCGAGCCGCGGCCGTCGCCGGGGCCCGAGGTGTGCCCGGCGGACCAGTGCCCGGAGATCAGCCCACGGCCGAGGACCCCGTACGCGGTGAGGCCGATGCCGAGTTCCCGCAGCGTGGGCAGGATGCCCGCCTCCACCTCGCGGAAGATCACCGAGTACTCGATCTGCAGATCGGCGACCGGATGCACCGCGTGCGCCCGGCGGATCGTCTCCGCGTCGACCTCGGAGAGCCCGAGGTGCCGCACGTGCCCGGCGTCGATCATGTCCTTGATCGCGCCCACCGTCTCCTCGATCGGTACCGCCGGATCCAGCCGCGCGGGACGGTAGATGTCGACGTGATCGGTGCCCAGCCGCCCCAGCGAGTACGCCAGGAAGTTCTTCACCGCTTCGGGACGTCCGTCGATACCGCCGAACTCGGGACCGGGCCCGCGCAGCATGCCGAACTTGACGCTCAGCGCGTAGCCGTCGCGCGGCCGGCCGCGCAGCGCCTCGGCGAGCAGCAGCTCGTTGTGCCCCATGCCGTAGAAGTCGCCCGTGTCGATCAGTGTGACACCGGCCTCCAGCGCGGCGTGGACGGTGGCGATGCTCTCCGCGCGGTCCGTTTCGCCGTACGCGCCCGACATGCCCATCGCGCCGAGGCCCAGCGTGGAAACCGCCGGCCCGTTGCTGCCCAAAGTCCTTGTCTGCATCATGTTCTCCCTTCCGCCTTCAACCCTGCGCGCCCATCGGAAGGCGCGAAAGCGGAGCGTTCATCGTGGGAGCACCGCTCCCTGGCTAACGCGGCGTCCGCGAGCAACGATGGGGGTATGCAGCGCGACCAGCTCGCCGACTTCCTGCGCCGCCGCCGGGAGGCGATCCGTCCGGCGGAGGTGGGCCTTGCCGACGGCCCTCGCCGCCGGACGTCCGGCCTGCGCCGCGAAGAGGTGGCGATGCTCGCCGGCATGTCGGTGGACTACGTCGTGCGGCTGGAGCAGGGCCGCAGCAGCCGGCCCTCGTCGCAGCTGCTCGGCGCCCTCGCCCGCGCGCTGCGCCTGTCCGACGACGAACGCGTCCACCTGTTCCACCTGGCCGGGCATCAGCCGCCGCCCGCGGACGGGACGGCCCGGCTCGCCCGCGCCGGCCTGGTGCGGATGCTCGACCTGCTCGGCGACACCCCGGCCCTCGTCGTGTCGGACCTGGGCGAGGTCCTCGCCCAGAACCGCGCCGCGATCCTGCTGCTGGGCGACCAGACCGGCTGCACCGGCGACCGGCGCTACGTCCTGTACCGGTGGTTCACCGAGCCCGGCGCCCGCGCCGTCTGCCCGCCCGAGGAGCGGGAGGACCACTCCCGCCAGCTCGTGGCCGATCTGCGCGCGGTCGCCGGCCGCCGCGGCGGCGACCCGGTCGTCACCGGGCTGATCGACCGGCTGCGGGCCGCGAGCGCCGACTTCCGGCGCCTCTGGAGCGAGCACGAAGTCGCCGTCCACCGCGCCGACCGCAAGACCGTGCGGCATCCGCGGGTCGGCGACCTGCTGGTGGACTGCGAGACCCTGGTCACCCCGGACCAGCGCCAGAAGTTGCTCGTGCTCACCCCCGCGGACGCCGAGTCCCGGGAACGGCTGGAACTGCTGCGCGTCCTCGGCATCGAAGAATTCCCAACGGACGCCTCGTCCGCGAAGGCTCCGGACGCCTCGGACGCAGACGCGCCGACCACCGGTTAGGCGAGCGGCCCCCACCTGGTGGGCGCGTCAGCCGTGCGCGGGCGCCGGGTGGCGCGGGACCTGTTGCAGTGCGGCGGGATTCAGCAGGCCGAGGTAATCGTTGAGCCGGGCGGCTCCCTTGAGCATCGCGAGCCCCTGCACGGTCAGCTTTCGCTGCCAGTCGTCCAGGGACCGGACGAGCGCGTCGGTGCCGCCGGCCGTCCGGACCTGCTGGACGACGGCGGCTATGTGCTCGAGCAGATATCCCCCGCGCCTCAGCAGATGGGCGAGTTCGGCGTCGCGGATGTCGGTCGCGCGGAAGACGCGGTATCCGGTGGCGGGGTCCCTTGCCGGGACGATGATGCCGGCGTCCTCCCAGTTGCGCAGGGTCGCGGCGGTGACGCCGAGCCGATGCGCGAGATCCCCGATCGTCCGGATGCGGGAATCTTCAGGACGGTCCGTGACCGCGCCGGGTTCCGCCGTCAGGTGTGCGACCGCCTGCCGCACCGAGCCGAGCGTGTCCCGGTCGCGGAGCAGCTGCTGGTGGCCGCGATCGATGATCGCCAGGGCGTCGTCGAGCCGATCGCCGTGGACGGCGTTCATGACCTGCCCGGCGGCCGAGTACCCGTAGGCCGGGACGAGGGACAGGTAGGCGTGAAGCGCCGCCGCGTGCGTCTCGGTGTAGATGCGGTAGCCGCTGGGGGTGCGATCCGCCGGTGGGATGAACCCGTCCCGCTCGTAGTTCCGGACGGCCTGTGCCGAGATGCCGTGCTCCCGCGCGAGATCGACCGGTCGCAAAGTGATCATCCGTTCGAGGCGTCAAGGCGTGATCGCGTGTTCATCGCTCCGAAAGTACCAATCGATGCAGAGGCCGCGATTCGCCGCTCGGGGCTCACCGTTCCGCCCGACCCGGCCGCCCGGCCCGGGTCGGCGATCGGGGCATCCGGGCGAGCACCCGGCCAGTACACACTGGAAGGGCTCGGAGTGTGTATTCTGTGCGCCATGGCGAGACTCAACATCACGCTGCCCGACGAGCTTGCCGCCACGCTGCAGGGGCTCGCCGAGGACAAGAAGATCGCCTCGGTGTCCGGGTTCCTCGCGGACGGGGCGCGTCTCAAGCTGGCCTTCCTTCGGGACTCCTCGACCATCGACGACCTGTTCGGCCCGCCCGGCCCGGACGAGCAGGCCATGGTGGACCGGCTGGTCGAACGCGGCGCGCCGGACCGCCGGGACGTCGCGTGATCACCGGTCACGTCTTCGACGCGACCGCCCTCCTGGACCTCGCCACCGGCAAGACGATCTACGTCCGCGCCCGGCTGCGCGCGTCCATCGCCCAGCACGCGACGATCGTGATCCCCGCCACCGCGCTCGCCCGCGCGTGGCAGATCGTCCCCGACCACGGCCGCACCGTCCTGGAGCGGCTGCCCGGCATGCAGGTCGTCCACGTCGACGACCTCGACGACGTGATCGCCCAGCAGACGGGGCTCCTCGTGACGACGATCCCCAACCTCGGGATGGACGCCGCGCAGGCCGCCTGGTCGGCCCGCTGGCGGCGCTGGCCGCTGATCACCGCCGACCCCGACGTCTACGAGGCCGTTCCCGGCGTCCGGGTCGAGCAGATCCCCTGACCGCCGCCTCCGGGGGTGCCGTTTACGCTGCTCGCCCGGGGTACGGGGCCCACATGACGACACCTGGCAGCCGGGGCCTGCTGCACATCTACCTCACCGATCACCTGGCGGCGGCCGCGGGCGGGGTGGCACTGGCCCGCCGGGTCGCGCGCTCGCACCGCGACACGGCCGACGCGGAGCGGCTGAAGCGCCTCGCCGACGACATCGCAGCCGACCGCGGTGCGCTGCTGTCGATCCTGCGGTCGCTGGGGATGCCGCCCCGCCGGTACAAGAGCGTGGCGGTATGGGCGGCGGAGAAGGGCGGCCGGCTGAAGCTCAACGGCCGGCTGATCAGCCGCTCCCCGCTCAGCGACCTCGTCGAGGTCGAGGCGCTCCGCCTCGCCGTCGAGGGCAAGGCCGCCGGATGGCGCACCCTGCTCACCGTCGCCGACCACGAACCGGAGCTGGACGCCGGCCGGCTGCGCGCCCTCCTGGAACGCGCCACCGCCCAGATCGCACTCCTCGACGAACTCCACACGAAGGCCGCCGGCCAGGCATTCCACGAGCCACAAAGAACACACCCGACACCCGCCCACTCCCGCTAAGCCCCCAGACGCGTTGATCTGCGGCGTGTTGTTGTTATGAGGCTGCTCATAACAACAACTGTCTCTTATACA
>NZ_SMJW01000307.1 GCF_004348335.1 Actinomadura bangladeshensis
GGGGAGGTGGGTCCTGCACCCGCCTCTCGGCAACGGTGTTCTGTTTGATCCCGAGTTGCCGGATTACTTGCTGCTTTTCCGCATGGGGGGACAATAAACGCGTTTGCCATATTATGAAGGATGATTTACCTGATTCTTACACCGTTCTCCACGTGGCGCGCCGCCGATTTCCCGACAAACGCCCATCGGGACGGTCATCGAGGAAAGGCACGTCCGCCGAGATGGTGATCATTTTAGATAGCGGCCGTTTCCCTTTTCCGGCCCCACGAAAGACTGCCAGGGGACGTTCCCGCACATCGGAGAGAATGCTATGCGCGACTATCCACGGGCGGTCCGGCGAGTGGGGGCCGTGACGGCCGCCGCGGCGCTCGCGGGCACCGCGTTCACCGGCACCGCGTTCACCGGCACCGGGTTGACCGCGCCGACCTCCGCCGGGCCCGCGTGGTGCAGGCCGGGCGGGACGCTGTCCGCCCGCGCCATGCCGCGCCGGGTGAAGATCGCCGACTGCGATCTGCGCGGCCGGACGGTGCGCGGCCCGAACGGGCTCGCGGCGGTCGTCCCGGCCGACGGGACCTCGCTGGTCGCGCACGAGCTGCGCACCGACGGCGCCGCCGAGCTGCGCATCCGGGTGGACGAGCGGGACGGCGAGATCACCATCGACGCGCGCGGCGGACGGGTGCCGCAGGGCCGCCCGCGCGGCTTCCGGGCGCCGGCCGCCGCCTGCGCGGACGGCACGCACCGCTCCGAGCCGAGCAAGTGGCCGAAGGGCACCACCGTCCAGTGGCGCTACTCCGCGGGGACGTCCGGGCTGTCCCGGGACCCCATCGCCAAGGGCATCGCCAACGTGGTCGGCTCCCGCACCGACTGCGACCCCGGCGGCCGCTTCACCCCGCCGCCGGACATCGCCGAGCACTACGCCGGGCAGGCGGCGCAGCCTCCGAACGTCACCGGCGCCGCCGACTGCGGGAAGCGGGACGGTGCCAACACGTTCGGCTGGCAGGCCATGCCGGACGCCGGCAGGGACGTCCTCGCCGCGACCTGCACCTGGTTCAAGGGCACGGCGACCGTCGAGAGCGACATGGCGCTGCAGACGCAGGGCAAGCGATGGTGGACGGACGGTTCGTGCCCGGCCGGGAGCTATTCCGCCGAAGCCGTCGCGACGCACGAGTCCGGCCACGTCCTCGGGCTGGCCCACGTCGAGGGCATCGAGCACGAGAACCTGACTATGGCGCCGTCCATCGCGTCCTGCGACGGCGGCCCCGCCACCCTCGGCAAGGGCGACCACGACGGCCTGATCGCCCTCTACGGCGGCCGCTGAACGGCGCGGAGCCGCACCGCGCCGTCCAGCGTCCGACCTTCGGTCAGCGCCCGGATCAGCGCTTGCGCCGCAGCTTGCCGACGACGACGAGGCGGTGCCGGTCCGAGCCCTTCGGGGTGCAGGTGATGAGCGTGACGTACTGGCCGCGGGGCGCGCTGCGCCGCCTGAACGGCACCGGCTCCAGGGCCCGCCGGTCACCCGGGTCGATGACGCGCTTGGTCCGCACCCGGTACACGTAGGTCGTCCGGCCCCAGCGCAGGACGATCTCGTCGCCGCGCCGCATCCGGTCGAGCTTGTTGAACGGGTGCAGCCAGGTCGTCCGGTGGCCGAGCAGCACCGTGTTGCCGTCCCGTCCGGGGACGCCGGTCCCCGGGTAGTGGCCGGCGCCGCGCCGCAGGACCGCCTGGCCGACGCCCTGCCGGACGTCCGCCTTCAGCTTCATCCGCTTGATCCGGATCTGCCCGAGCCGCGTGCCCTTCTCGGGACGCGCGGCGACGGCCGCCGGCAGCGCCGGGGCCGCCTGCGCCCGCGGGACGCCCACGACGGGCGCGCAGCAGAACGCCGCGACGACCGCCGCCCCCACTGCCTTCAGGTTGAGCATGGTGAGCCCCCATCGATCTGGAGTGCCGCTTGCATGGGGAAGGGGCGACACGTCTGCCGCCCCCTCTCCTCGTCCGCCGGCCGGTGGATCGTCATCCGGGCCGGCGCGTGGTCAGTGCAGGACCGGCGAGCCGATCCGGACGGGCGCCCCGGCGCCGCTGCGCGGCCCCACCTGGCCGGAGCGGAGGTTCACCCCGCCCAGGTTGGTGACGCTCCCGACCGTGGCCAGCAGCTGCTGGACGCCGGGCAGGCCGTCCGCGGTGCGGTAGTTCACGCCGGTGTCGGCCGTGCGGTGGCCGTCGGCCCGCAGGGTCGAGGGCAGCTTCTTGTGCTTGGCCGCCGGGCGGTGCTTGGACGGCTTGTAGTGCTTCTTGTGCTTCTTGTGCTTCTTCACCGGCTTCCACGGGATGTGCGGCGGCTCGTGGTGGCCGCCCCCGACGCTCGCGCCGCCCTTGCACTGCGCTTCGGCGAGGCCGAGCACCGCGACGGCGTTGCCGCAGACGTTGATCGGGACGCTGATCGGGATGAAGAACTGGTTGCCGTTCAGCAGCCCGAAGTTGCCCGCGGACTTCATGTCGACGTCGCGGCCGCCGGTCCCCTTCACCGACGCGCCGCCCTCGCACTGCGCCCGCGCGAGCCCGAGCACCGCGACGGCGTTGCCGCACACGTTGATCGGCAGCTTGATCGGCGCGTACACCTGGTTGCCGTTGGCGACCCCGAAGTTGCCGGCCGTCTGCATGTGCACGGACTTGCCGTGCTCCCAGCCGTCGCCGCCGCCGTCCCAGCCGCCGTCCCAGCCGCCGGCCCAGCCGCCGGCCGTCCGGTAGGCGCCCGAGCGGTGCGACGACACCGAGGCGCCGCCCTTGCACTGCGCCTGCGCGAGCCCGGCGATCGCGACCGCGTTGCCGCACACGTTGATCGGCATGCTGATCGGCGCGAACACCTGGTTGCCGTTCAGCACGCCGATGTTGCCGAACGAGGTCATGTCGACGCCGCCGCCGTGGCCGCCGCCGCCGTAGGACGCGGCGGCGCCGGCCGCGGCTCCGGAGCCGAAGGCGGCTCCGATGGTGAGGGCGCCCGCGGCCACCAGGGCGGCGCGGGAGGTGCTCTTTGCCCACTTTCGCATGGTGTGTTGCTCCTGTCGTTGCATCGGTGGTGATCGCTGCGCGGCACCGTCCGGGTGGGCGCAGCACTGGCAGCGGCCGGGGCTCGGCCGTTGCGCGTGGAGAAGGGTTCAGTGGGGCGGGCGGCGTGCTGCGCGCACGCGGCCGCCGTGAGCCGGCCGTTCACGGCCGGACGGGGATCGTCCTAGTCGGGGACGACGGACGGGCCGCCCGGAGCGGCCACGTCGGTCAGCGCCGTGCGCCGGAAGGTGCCGGCGTCCGCGGCGGCCGGTGCCGCCGGATGCCGGCGGTTAGGCAGGTCGGCGACGGGTGTGAGCGGGTGCCCGCCCGTCGATCCGCCGCCCTGCGGGGCCTCCTGGCCGGGCTGCACGGGCCCGTGCGCGGGCGTGTGACGGTCATCGCGGCAGCGCGAGCAGTCGCTCGCCGCCGGCGCCGCGGCCGCCTTGGCGGCGGTGTTCGGGTGCGCGGACGTGGACTCGGCGCCCTTGGACGCCCGGCGGGAAGTACCGGCGGTGTCCTGGTGCTCCGGCCGCGCGCCGGCGTCCGGCCGCCTGACGGGCCGGGTGTCGGTCGCCTTCGTGGCGAGCCCGCCGAGGACGGGCCGCTCGGGCCGGAGGTCCGGGAGCCGCAGCCGCGGCACGCCGGCGGCGTCGGCCGCCTTCCGCACGTGGCCGACGGCCCGGTCCTTGTCGTCGAACAGGTCGTGCTGCCGCGACCGGACGTAGCGCATGGGGTCGCTCCCCATGTCGCGCACGTCCTCGGTCATCGTGTACCAGCCCGGCTTCGACGTGAAATGCCGGAGCGTGGCCGACCCCTCGTCGGCCGCGCCCACCGCGTGCGGGCGCTCGGCCGCGAACGCGGAGTCGTTCAGCGCGGAGAGCGCGAGCCACCCGGCGACCGCGAACCCGACAATGGCGGCGAGGCGCAGGAGAACGGGCACGAGGGCATGCCGCGACCGACCCTGCGGGCGAATCGCCCCGCACTGGATCGATGCGCATTCCACGGCCGGTCCTCCTTGTCGCCTATTCGAGGTCCGGTCGAACGTAACACCCGGCGCGGCCGGCGCAAGAAGCCATTGTTCTCTTGCCCGGCGTGTCCCGGAATCATTTACCGGCCCGTGAACCCGCCTTTGACCGCACCCGGTTTTCCGGTCGACCGACGCCCGCTTTGCCGTACTCATCCGTTCCGCGGCGCAGCCGCCCGAGACCCGGGAGAAGTATGGCGAACGGTATCGGATGCGCTACAGTCGGTGAGCGAGCGGTCACCGACCGCCCCACGGAGGAGCTCCCTTGCCCAACGCCTCGTCCGCGATCACCCGGTTCCGCCCGCTGCGCCGGCCGCGCGCCCCCCGCCGCGAAGTCCACCGCTTCCTCACCCGTGCCGACCTCGTCCGCATCGCGCTCGCCGGCGTCCCCGCCGATCAGCGCCCGAAGCCGGGCCGCGAGCTGGCCCCGGCCTGGACGCTGTACTGGCGCGTGCACTGGTCCATCGCGTCCGCCCGGACCGAGCGCGCCCGCCGCCGCGCCCGGCCCGTCAGGTACTAGCGCACCCGAGCGGGCCGCGGAGGAAGATCCTCACCCCACAACCCAGCCCCGGGAGGACGAAATACCTCCCGGGGCCGGCCCGGCCGATGCACCGGGTGCGTTGACCTGCGGCGTGTTGTTGTTATGAACGCGTCGGAAGCAACAACACGCCGCAGATCAACGAGGTGGCGCGGTTCTTACCGGCGGGACGCGTCCGGCTCCAGGGCGTGCGCCGGGCGGGGCGCGGGCGGGCGCATGCGCGGCGTCCGGCGGATGATGTGCCGGGAGATCCGGGTCGCGGCGAAGTCGGCGCCGTGCACGAAGCGCATGACGGGGCCGAACGTGGCGGCCGCGGCCAGGCCCGCGAAGTACAGGCCGGGCGTGGACGCCTCGAAGTCGCGGCTGAGGACCGGCGCGCCGAGCCGGGTGGCGATGCGGCCGCGCAGGTCCGGGGCGAGCAGGCCGAGCCGGGCCACGTCCGGGACGTAGCCGGTCGCGGCGATGACGTGCTCGACCTCGGTGACGAGCCGCCGGCCGGAGCGGTCGACGGTGGTGAGCGCGAGGCCGTCCTCCTGCTCCACCGCCTTCGCGGGCCGGTGGCCGGTCGTGACCCGGACGCGGTCGTCCAGCCGGTCGCGCAGCCACCAGGAGCCGGCCGGCGGCAGCGTCTCGCGGACGATCCGGCGGCGAGTCGCCTCCGGCAGGTACCGGACGATGCCGGGCCGCTCCGCCCACAGCCAGGTGCGGTACCCGGTGCCGAGGCCGGAGCGGGGCCCGCCGAACAGCCGGTCGGGCAGGGAGCGGCGCTCCTGCGGCACCGTGTTCCAGTCGAGTTCCGGCCGCCGCGCGATGACGTGCGGGTGCGCGCCGGCGTCGGCGAGCAGCACCGCGGTCTCCAGCGCGGACTGCCCGGCGCCGAGCACGGCGACCTCCTTGCCCGCGAACAGGCTGAGGTCGCGGTGCGCGCTGGCGTGCGAGACGAGCCAGGACGGCATGCCCGCCAGCTCCTCCGGGATGTGCGCGAACGGGCCGACGCCGACCGCGACCACCACGGCCCGCGCCGCGATCGTCTCGCCGGTGGACAGCGTGACGGCGTAGCCGCCCGGCCGCCCCCGCTCGACGTTCACGACCTGCGCGTCCCGGTCGCCCGGGCGCTGCGGGACGGCCTCGGCGGCGAACCAGCGGCCGTACTCGACGAAGGTCTCCAGCGGGATCGGCTGCCCGATCCGCCAGCCGGGGTGCAGGTCGGTGAACCGCATCCCCGGCTGCGGCGACCCCAGGTTGGACGCGAACGGCTCGGATTTCAGGAACATGCCCTCGGGCATGTTCGCCTCCCAGAACCGCATCGGCTCCCCGATGATCCGGATGTCGAGCCCGAGGTTCTGCAGGTGGGCGGCCGTCGACAGCCCGTAGGGCCCGGCGCCGGCGATGACGACGTCGCTGGCCGAGTCGCTCATGTCTCATTCCCCCGTGTGTTGTGGTGTTACCTGGTGCGGAGCCGCTCGACCGCGCGGAGCAGGCTCCGCCGCCCCATCGCGAGGAAGGGCGGCAGGTCGTCCGCGGCGTACCAGGCGAATTCGTCGGCCTCGCGCAGCGGGCGGAGGGCTCCCGCGCGCAGCGGCCGCCGTCCGGCCGCCTGCTGGAGGTAGTGGTTCTCCACCAGCAGCCGCCGGCCGATCGCCGGACTCGCGTCCGGGACGCGGCGGCCGGACTGGTGCAGGTGCAGGACGCGGGCGAGGTCGAGCCCGTTGCAGTCGGTGAACAGCCGGAACTGCGCGCCGATCCGCGGGTTGAAGTCGAGCAGGTGGTAGCCGCCGTCCTGGTCGAGCCGGAAGTCGAGGTCGACCAGGCCGCGGCAGCCGAGTTGCCGGACGATCCGGACCGCGAGCCGGTACAGCTCGTCGTTGGCGACCCACTGCCCCACGACCGTGTGCCCGGCCTGCGGCGGGTGCGCGAGGTGCTTGCGGCCGATGCCGCCGTACAGGCAGTCGAGGTTCGCGTCGAAGTAGCCCTGGAAGAACCAGTCGCCACCGCCCGCCGGGACGCGGCGCTGCAGGATGAGCGGGCCGGCGTCGCCGTCGGGGTCGCGCCGCCGGGTGGCGGCGTACAGCCGGTGCAGCTCGCCGCGCGTGCGGACCAGCGTGGTGCTGCGCAGCCCGGTGCCGAGCCGCCAGGGCCGCGACCACTTGGCGATCATCGGCAGCCCGAACGCGTCGGCGGCCTCGTCGACGTCGGCGGCGGACGCGGGGATCCGGCTGGGCGGGCAGGTGATGCCGTGCTCGGCGCAGGCGTCCCGCAGCAGGGACTTGTCGGCGACGCGGCGGGGGGCGTCCGGATCCTGGTCCGGGAAGGCGAAGCGGGGCCGCAGCGCGTCCGCGTGCTCGGCGACGAAGATCGCGCCCGCGTCGTCCATCGGGACGAGCAGCGTCTCGCGGCCGATGCGCGCGCCGATCGCGCGCAGGTGGCTCAGCATCTCGGCCGGGTAGGCGGCGGGCGGCGCCCACGGATGCCCGCGGTGCAGGTAGCGGGAGCGGGAGGCGGGGGTGGCCCGCCCCTCCATGATCGCGTGGACGGGCACGCCGGCGCGGCCGAGACTGCGGATCGCCGCGAGCGTCCCGTGGTGGAAGACGTTGCGGTCGGTGCGCAGCAGCAGGACGGGAAGGCCGGTGTCGAGGCGGGTCCGCTGCGGGGTACGGGTGTCGAAGAACATATCGTCAGGCGTATTCCCAGGGAATGTGGCGCACGACGACCTTCCTAACGTAAATTCTCGGCCTGTTCCGTCCGGACGACTTTTTCGCGGCGGACGTCCAAGGGCATACGATACGCATGGGAGCTGCGGATATCCATTCAGCCGGGCGGCCTTTCGGACCTCGCCGGAAAAGGCCGTTTCCGTTCTGTCCGCTCCCTCCACTTCTGGCCGCGTTCGCCGTCGTGGCCCTGCTCGCGGCGTCCACGATGGCGACCTGGCTGCGACCGCAGGCGGTTCAGAGGTCACCGTCGTATGTGCCGTTGGGGGCGTTTCTGGGCTCCGGTGCGGAGGGGGTGGCCCGGGTCGCCCGGTTCCAGCGGTGGCTCGGCTCGACGGTCACGGTCGGCCGCACCTACCTGCCGGGCGACGACTGGCACGAGATCGAGGGCCCGCACGGGCTGCTCACGCCGTGGGCCCGCTGGAAGGCGGCCGACCCGCGCCGGCTGCTGGTGGTCAATGTGCCGATGATGGCCCCCAACGAGGCGTGGATCCCGCTGCCGGTGCTGGACTCGCTGCTGCGCGGCGGCGCGTCGGGCGCGTTCGACGCCCACTACCGGATCCTGTCCCGGCGGCTCGTGCGGCTGGGCGCGGGCGACGCGGTGATCGTCCTCGGCTGGGAGATGAACGGGGACACCTACGGCGGCCGGTGCGCGCCGAACCCCCGCGCGTGGAAGGTGTACTGGCGGCGGATCGTCGCGACCATGCGCTCGGTGCCGGGCGCGCGTTTCCGATTCGATTTCGCACCGACGCGGGGCCGGGACGCGGTTCCGTGGACGGAGTGCTATCCGGGTGACGACGTCGTCGACATCATCGGCTCCGACACTTATGACCAACCGCCGGGCAAGTCGTTTGACGATTACGTGAACGAGCCGTACGGGCTGCGGGCGCAGGCCGATTTCGCCGCCGCGCACGGCAAGCGCATCTCGTTCCCAGAATGGGGCCTGTTCCGCAATTCCGACAACCCCGAATTCATTCGGGGCATGCATGACTGGATCATGTCGCACGATGTCGTGTACCAGTCGATCACCGACTACTGCCCGCACGGGGTCTGGTCGTGCGGCGGCAATCCGCGGTCGTCCGCCGCCTACCGCGAGCTGTTCGGCGGCGTGACCGCCCCGCCGCCGGCGTCGCCGAACGGGCCGTTCAAACCGCCGCCGGGCGCGCCCACGGTGCCGCCGCCCACGGCACCGGTCCCCACAGCACCGGCCCCCACAGC
>NZ_SMJW01000308.1 GCF_004348335.1 Actinomadura bangladeshensis
GGGGGCGGGTGCGGGGTGGCCGCGCACATCGTCGAGCGACAGCACGGACGGCCCGGCGGCCTCCCCGCCGAGCACGAGCGTCGGGACGGCCGCCGGGGCCGCCGCCGACCGGGCCGCGTCCACGACCAGCAGTGCCGGATCGAGCCGTTCGAGCAGGACGTCCAGGACGTCCGGCTCCAGGTGCGCCGACAGCGGCGCGGGCACCGCGCCGACGCGGGCGGCCGCGCAGCACAGCAGCACCGTGTCCCAGTGGTCGCGCTTGCCGATGGCGACGCGGTCGCCGGGTTTCACGCCGGCGGCGGCGAGCCATCCGGCGGCGTCCCGCACGAGCCCGGCCAGGGCGGACAGGTCCAGGGCGGTGCCCCGGTCGGGGGCGATGTCCAGCGGGCGGCTGAGGTGCACGACGGTGGAGTGACCGCGGCCGGCCACGTCCTCGAACAGCGTGCCCAGCTCGACGCGCTTGCCGAAGAAGGCCATCCGGTCACCCCTTCTCTTCGCCGGCGGGGACGGCCGGGCGCCGCGCGCACGCCGACAGGTGGGCGCGGACCCGTTCGGCGGCCAGATCAGCGGAGGCGACCGCGCCCTCGCTGCACGGGCGCAGCGGCACCCAGTCGCCCGCGTACTCGACCGCCGCGACGGGCCGGTCGGCGAAGGCGCCGCGCAGCCGCAGCGCGCGCGGCGTGGCCTCGGGCAGCCCGTGCCGGAACCGGTGCACCCGGACATGGGAGGGACCGGCGGCGTCCAGGCCGGGGACGAAGCGCCCGGCGCGGGCGATCAGCCGCTCCGCGACCGTCCGGTCCGGCGCGCCGAAGAGTTCGCGGCAGCCGCGCGGCGACGGGATGAGCGAGATCAGTGCGCGCCCGCGCGGCGCCCGCCCGGGATGTTTGCGGTGGTCGCGGGTCACGACGTTCAGCAGCGGGTCGGCGGCCGCGGGGATGAGCGTGGCGAAGCTCGCCCGCGCCGGCTCCGGCGGCGCGTCCAGGACGAGGCTGACGCGCAGCATGGGCGTGTACCCGCACGCGGCGAGGAACAGCCGGGCGGCGGGCCGCGGCTCGTCGTACAGGCCGGCCGCGACCGGGGCCGGTACGGCGAGCACCACCGCCCGCGCGATGAGGGTGCCGCGCGGCGACTCCACCCGGACGGCGTCGCCGTCGGCCGCCACGCGGGTGACGGGGTGGTCGGTGGCGACGTCCAGGCGGTCGGCGAGGGCGCGGGCCAGGGTGTCCATGCCGTCGCGGTAGGTGTGCCAGGTGTGGGAGCCGCCGGACGCGGCCAGGTGCGCCGCGAACGGGGCGGCGGCCGAACGTGCGGGATCCCAGCCGAAGAACCCGCTGACCAGCGGTTGGACGAGGTAGTCGTAGACGTCCGGGTGGTAGGGCCGGACCAGGTCGGCCACGGTCTCCTCGGCGATGCCCGCCCGTTCGGGACGGTCCGGGTCGAGGTCGCCGAGCCGCGCGAGCCGCCGCCGCAACCGCATCAGGTCGGCGCGGGCGCGCAGGCTCAGGCCCGCCCCGGTCAGCAGGCCCAGCGGGCGGCCGGCGTTCGGGCGGGCCCTGCCGTCGCGCCACACGGCCAGGGCGTCGCGGACGTTCGGCACGGCGGCGGGGTCGCGGTCCAGCCCGAGGTCGGCGATGAGCTTCCAGGTCGCCGGGTAGCCGGCGCGGCTGGGGAACATCTCCGCGCCGGTGTCGATCAGGCAGCCGTGCTCGCGGACGGTCCGCATCCGCCCGCCGACCGCGCCGGCGGCCTCCAGCACCCGGACCGTGCGTCCCTGCCTGGCCAGCGCGTACGCGGTGGCCAGCCCGGCCGGCCCGGCGCCGACCACGGCGACGTCCAGCGGCGCGCTCACGCCGCCGCCCCGGCCGCGAGGGCGGCCGCCGCCAGCAGGACCGCCGTCACGCGGTGGGCGTGGATGGCGATCCGGCGGGCCCGCAGGATGTCGCCGCGCCAGCCGATCACCAGGTGGGCGATCCGCATCGCGACGAGCGGCAGCAGGACGGGGGCGAACCACCACGGCGCGATCCCGGTGGCCGGCGCGGCGGCGATGAGGGCGATCTGGGCGGCCGTCAGGACGGCGATGAACCGGCGGTGCGCCGGGGCGGAGACCGCCGTGGCGACGGTGATGCGGCCGGCCGCCCGGTCGCCGTCGGCGTCGTTGGTGTTGGAGTACAGCCCGAACAGCATCGGCCCGGACCCGAACAGCACCGCCACCACCAGGACGAACCCGGTCGTCCCGCCGGTCAGCAGCGCGTACGGCACCAGCGTCCAGCCGATGCCGAGGCCGATGAGGAAGAACTCCTGGAACCCCCGGTAGCTGATCTTCAGGCCCCACGAGTACTGGACGGACGCGGCCACGCAGACCGCCGCCAGGGCGACCGCCCACACCGGGCGGTGCGGGGCCGCCGCGACCACGGCCGCCCACAGCGCCGACCCGGCCGCGGTGGCCGTCCAGGAGAAGCGCAGCGCCTGCGCCTCGGTGAGCGTCCCGGCGACGAGGGGTTTGCGGGCCAGCCGCCGCCGCGCCGCGTCGGAGCCGTAGTTGGCCGCGTCGCTGCCGTCGCGGTGGCCGGTGATGTCGTCGAAGCCGACCATGGCGGCCACGACGGCGACCTCGGCGATCAGCGTCAGCGCGAGGAGGCCGAACGTCCGCGGTTCCCAGCGCGCGGCGGGCGCCAGCAGCGCCCAGACGACCGCGAGCCCGAGGTAGTAGTCGTAGATGTCGAGTTTGGCCAGGCGTGCGTAGGCGGCGAGGGTGCCGTGCCCGGACACGCCCGGCACGCGGACAGCGGTCTGGTGGCTCATGCCTGGCCCCCTTGGGTGTCGGCGAACGCGCACACGGTGTCGGCGATGTGCTCGACCTGCGCGTCGGTCAGGTTCGGGTAGAGCGGCAGCGAGATGTTGCGGCGGGCGGCGTCCTCCGCGTTCGGCCAGGACGCGCCGGGCCGCGCGCAGGGGGCGAACGCCGGCTGGGCGGGCAGCGGGCGCGGGTAGTACACGTGGGCGGCGATGCCGTGTCCGGCCAGGTGGGCGCGCAACGCGTCCCGCCGCTCGGTGAGGACGGTGTACACGTAGTGGAACCGGCCGTCCCCGCCCTCCGGCGGCACCACGAGCCCCCGGTCGGCCAGCGGTGCCAGGCGCCGGGTGTAGTGGGCGAAGATCTCCGCGCGGCGGGCGAGCCGGTCGTCGAGGCCGGGCAGCCGGTGCAGCTGGAAGGCGGCCATCACCTCGTCGAAGCGGCTGTTGTGGCCGATCCGGTGGTGGACGAACCGGTGGACGCCGTCCTGCCCGTGGTTGCGGAGCATCCGCACGTCCCTGGCGAGGGCCGCGTCGTCGGTGATGACCACGCCGCCCTCGCCGGGCATGCCGAAGGTCTTGACCTGGACGAACGAGTAGAGTCCCGCGTCCCCCCAGCGGCCCGCGGGCCGACCCCGCAGCGTCCCGCCCTGGGCGAGCGCGGAGTCCTCGATCAGGCGGAGGCCGCGGCGGTCGGCCAGCGCGCGGAACGCGGGCATGTCCGCCATCACCGAGAACATGTGCGCGGCCACCAGCGCCTTGGTGCGCGGGGTGATCAGCTGCTCGGCGGCGGCCGGGTCGATGGTCAGCCGCACCGGGTCGATGTCGGCGAACACCGGGCGGGCGCCGGCGTCGAGGACGGTCGCGGCCGGCGGCGGGCAGCCGAACGCGGGCACGATGACCTCGTCGCCCGGCCCGACGCCCATCGCCGCGAGGATCAGCGCCAGGGCGGACGTCCCGCTCGAACAGGCGATGGTCTCGCGCGCGCCGGCGCGCTCGGCCAGCTCCCGCTCCAGGCGGGCGGTCCGGTCGCCGAGGATGAACTTCTGCTCGGGTGCGGTGCCGATGGCGCGCACGGTCTCCAGGAGCACCTCCCGGTCGTCCTCGAGCAGCTCCGGGGAGAAGAACGGGATGGTCGCGATGGGCGGGGCGGTCATCGCGTCCTCCCGGTGAAGAAGCGCTCGATCTCGTCGCAGACGCGGTCGGCGTGCGCGTCGGGCAGGTCGGGATACAGCGGGAGCGCGATGGCGGCGGCGCAGGCGGCCTCCGCGCGCGGGAAGTCGCCGGGCCGGTGGCCGAGGTGCGCGAAGCACGGCTGCAGGTGCAGCGGGACCGGGTAGTAGATCTCCGTGCCGATGCCGCGCGCGGACAGGTGCGCGGCCAGCGCGTCCCGGTCGTCGACCTGGAGCAGGTAGACGTACACGACGCGGTTGCCGCCGGGGAGCGGCGGGCGCGCTCCCGGGACGCTCCGGACGCCGGGGAGGCCGCGCAGCCGGGCGTCGTAGCGGGCGGCCAGGTCCGCGCGCCGGGCGATTCCGGCGTCGAGGTTCGCGAGTTTGGCCAGCAGGACGGCCGCCTGGACGTCGTCCATCTTGCTGTTGCGCCCCGGCAGCACCGTCGTGTTGGAGATGCCGGGGAAGTTGTCGATCGTGCGGCCGCCGCGCCCGTGGTGGCGGAGCATCCGGGCCTGCTCGGCGACGGACGCGTCGCCGGTCAGCACCGCCCCGCCGTCGCCGATGCCGCCGAGCGTCTTGGCGGGGAAGAACGACAGGACCCCGCCGGCGCCGAGCAGCCCGGCGTGGACGCCGTCCATGCGCATGCCGATGGCCTCGGCGCTGTCCTCCACGAGGGTCAGGCCGCGGCGCCGCGCCACGTCCGCGAGTCCGCGCAGGTCGGCCATGCGGTCGAACAGGTGGACCGGCATGACCATCGTGGTGCGCGGGCTGACCGCGGCGTCCACCGAGCCCGGATCGAGGCCGTGGCCGCCCTCCTCGATGTCGGCGAAGACCGGGACTCCCCCGGCGAGCGCCACGGCGCTGGCCGTCGCGATGAACGAGTAGGCGGGGACGATCACCTCGTCGCCCGGCCGCAGCCCGGCGGCGCGCAGCAGCAGGATCAGCGCGTCCGTGCCGGAGTTGACCGCCACCACGTGGCGGGCTCCGGTCCAGGCGGCGAGCCGGTCCTCCAGTTCCGCGACCTTCGCGCCGTGCGAGAACTTCCCGTTGTCCAGGACGTCGGCGATGTGCCCGCTGATCTCACTCCAATTCTCTTCGAAACTCTGTGCCTGGCTGAAGAACGGAATAGGGGGCGCGGCGGCCGGCGCCGCCGCGGACGGCGTTTTCTGCACTGTTTCCCTTCGCGCTGTGCGGCCTTTTCGACCGGTGCGAATGGAGGACGTCGGGCACCGTCCGGGGAAGGCCGGGAGGCCATGGAGCGGTGGCCACGCGACTTCCCCGGACGGCGTTCCTATCGGTGGGCCCGGTCAGCGACCGAGCAGCGGGATGTCGTTGCGGCCGAGGTGGTAGTCGCGGACCGCGTTGACCAGTTCGGCGACCGACAGCTTGCCGCTGCCGTCGGTGTCGAGGTCGCGGAAGGCGCGGTCGGCGACCTCGCCCTCCAGCCCGATCGCGGCGAACCAGGCGTGCATCTCCGCCGGGGAGATCTCGCCGTCGCCGCTGCGGTCCAGGACGCCGACGATCGCCTCGATCGTCGGCCGCACGACCGCGCCGAAGCCGGCGTCGCCCTTGCCGATGATCTCCTGCTCGGCGGCCGCCAGGAACTGGTTGCGGGACAGCCGGTCGGCGCCGGCGGCCGCGGACAGCGTGTCGAACATGCCGAGGTAGGCCTGCCGGAGCTGGTCGGCCTTCGGGGTGCCCTGCGCGCCGAGCCGGGCGATGATCTCGTCCGCCTCGCGGGCGAAGTCCTCCCGCTCGATGACGCCGTTGCCGTTGCGGTCCCACAGCCGGAACCGCTCTTCCAGCCGGTTGGACTGGGTGGTGGCCATGACCATGCGCATTTCCTCCTGCTATTCGGGGCTGATGCACTACCTATTTTTCCGGCCGTCCGCCGCCTTGAACGTGCAATTAAGGTAAGGCTTGGATATCTCCCGAACGAAGGCCCTATAGCGGCAATAGACCGAGATCAGGGCAGCCGTCATCGCCATTTCTCACAATTCAGTCGGCGACCAGTTAATCGGTCGATATTCAGCGCGGGAGGCGGCCCTGGCGGAACGCCAGCCGCATTCCCGGCGCAAGGCCGAGCTCGGTTCCGGTGCGGGCCGGCTCGGCCCGCACGAGCACGTTGTAGTGGTTGGGCAGATGGCAGCCGTCGAAGCCGAGCAGGACGCCGATGCGCCGCCCGTCGATCCACAGCTCGTCGCCGCGGTCGAGCACGCCCGCCGCGCCGATCTCCGCGAAGCCGAGGAACGCGACCCGGTCGATCCGCGCGCCGGGGGCGGTCTCACCGTGGTCGGTCGCCACCAGCTCGTGCACCTCGCCCGCGCGGACGCACCGGCTGGCGAACGGTTCCAGCCGCATGCCCCGGTCCGTCCGGCGGTGGGCGAGGACCTTCACGACCATCGCGGGGACCACGCTCTTCGGCCCGTCCTCGGCCGGGTTCACGCCGCGCCCCTTCCCCGCGAAGTCGGGGTACGGCCGGGAGTACGGCCGGGATCCTCCAGGCGGTAGGCGTCCCGCACGAACCGCAGGGCCGCCAGGCCGCCGTCGCACTCCCCGGCCCCTCCGACATACCGCTCGAAGGCGCGCAGAACCTCCACGTATTCGTGCCAGAGGGAGCCTTTGAAGCCGGTATGGCCGGCGAGCATGTCGGCGCGGACCGTCCGTCCGTCGGCCAGCCGCACCTCGATGTCCTTGCGCTCACCGGGGTAGGACCAGTCGAGCAGGATCCGGGCGCGTCCGCTCCCCGCGCGCAGGCGGATGTCGGCCTGCCGGTCGACGCCGCCGGCGTCCCGCGTGATCCGCGCGGACGTCACCTCGGCCGGTCCCAGCAGGAGCCGGACGAGGTCGAAGGCGTTGGGTCCGTTGTCGGCGACGCATCCGCCGCCGCAGCGCCGCATGTCGAGGTACCAGCCGTCGGGCCCCACGTGCTCCTCGATGCGCTCGAAGTAGCGGACGACGACCTCGTCGATGGGCACCCCCGCGCACTGGTCCCGCAGCCGGGCGACCGCTTCGTTGTACCGGCGGTGGAAGGCCGTGAACAGCGGGACGCCCCGCTGCTCGGCCAGCTTCCGGAGCGCGATCCCCTGCGCGGTGTCAAGGGCGAGGGGCTTCTCCACGCAGACGGCGACGCCGTGCTCCAGCGCGTCCGCGCACACTTGCGCATGCACGTCGTTGGGGACCGTGACGACCACCGCGTCCAGCCGTGTCTCGCGGAGCATCCGGCGATGGTCGGTGTGGCCCGGCACCGGGTGGGCCGCCGGCCTCGCCAGGTCGCTGTCGCAGACGGCGACCAGCTGCATCGCGGACGAGTCGCGCAACGCGGCGAGGTAGAAGCGGGAGATCACCCCGAGACCGATGACGGCGACCCGCAGCGGCGCCGTCATGAGAACTCCAGCAGGGCGGGCGCGGGCACACCGTGGCACGCGGCGACCTCGCGCAGTTCCCCGTACAGCTCCCCGCTGAGGGGGACGCCGCGGCGCCGGCGCTCCCGGGCGCGCCGGTGCTCATGCCATCCGGGGTAGCGGACGGGCTCGGCCGGGTCGGCGGGCGGGCAGTCGAGCAGGGCGCCGAACAGCGTGCCCGCATCGGCGTCCGCGCCGGTGCGCAGCGCGCCGGGCGCGATCGCGACGGTGCAGAAGCCGATGTCGTCGTCCCGGCCGCCGGGCCCGCCGTCACCGCACAACGCGTCCGGATGGGCGCCCAGGCCGGCACCGGACACCACGGCCGACAGGACCTCCACCGCGATGCCGAGCCCGAACCCCTTGTACTGCCCGGCCTCCCCGCCCAGCCACAGCAGGTGCGCCCGGCCCTCGTCGAAGGCGGCCGGATCGGTGACCGCGGCGCCGTCGTCGCCGGCCAGCAGGCCCTCGGGGATCGTCCGACCCTCGCGGGCCGCCTGCCGGACGCGTCCGGTGGGCGCGGCGGTCGTGCTCATGTCCAGGACGAACGGCGGATGCTGCCCGGCCGGCGCGGCGACGCTCAGCGGGTTGGTGCCGAGCATCGCCAGCGCGCCGCCGGGCGGGCGGGCGATGCGCTGCCCGCCGCAGTTGGCGGTGACCAGCCCGATCATGGAGCGCTCCACGGCCCGCAGCGCGTGGTGCCCGGCGCAGCCGGCATGGGTGGCGCCGCGGACGCTCACCATCCCGATCCCGAAGGTCGCGGCGCGTTCGCAGGCGAGGTCCATGGCGGCCTCCGCCAGCCACAGGCCGAGGGCGCCGCGGGCGTCCAGGAGCACCGCCGCCCCCCGGTCGGCGATCCGGCGCGGCTCCGCCTCCGGATCGACCCGCCCCTCCTCGAACAGCGGCAGGTAGAGGCGGGTGAGATTGGTCAGCCCGTGGGACGTCATGCCGGTGAGGTCGCCGTAGCAGAGCGCCCGCGCCGCCGCCCGCGCCCGGTCGGGCGGCATGCGGAGCGAGGTGAACACGGCGGCGGCGAAGCCGAGCAGATCGGTGTACTCCACCCGGAGCGGGGAGGCGGTGGACGGGAGCGGCGGGGCGGTGGA
>NZ_SMJW01000309.1 GCF_004348335.1 Actinomadura bangladeshensis
CCCTTCAGCACTGGCCGGGACGGTCGCGGTGGCTAGACGCCCGCGTGTTCAGCCGATCCCCAAGCATCCTGACCGACATCCTCGCCCACCTCCTCGAACTCCCCACGGGCTGGTGGTTCCTGCGCTACCCCGACCCGACCCCGCACCTGCGACTGCGGGTCCCACTGCGCGAGGACGAGTTGTTCGCGGGTGCCGCCCATGACCTCGCCCTGTGGGCGGAGCGTCTGCACGACGACGGCCTGGTGACCGAATACTCCCTGGCGACGTACCGGCCGGAGACCCGCCACGGAAGCGGCCCAGCCCTGGCCGCGGCCGAAAAGGTGTTCGCCGCCGACTCCCGCACCGTCCTCAGGCGGCTGTCGGGTGACCGGGAGGCCGCCACGGCCGCCGGGATGATCGCCGTCGCCCACGGGTTCACCGGCGGCGACGGCCTGAGGTGGCTTATCGACCATGTCCCGCACCGCAGCGGCCCGCGCCTGGATCCCGCCCAGCTCGCCCGCATCACCGTCCCGGACGACGACGCGGAGCTGGCGGAGGCGCTGGCCGCCTACCGGGCCCTCACCGACCAGGATGGGATGGACACCGACCAGGTGCTCGCCGACCTGCTGCACCTGCACCACGCCCGCACGATCGGCGTCGACACCGCATCCGAGCGGCGCTGCCTGCGGCTGGCCCGTACCGTCGCCCACACCGCTCTGCACACCGGGCACCACCGTGAAGACGCCAAGGCCGACATCCGATGAACAGGGGGCAGAACCTCGCCGAAGGGGCCGCCGGCATCGCCCTGCTCCACCTGGAAACCGGCGACTGGGAGGCGGCCTACGCGGCGCTGCAGGAGGCCGTCGCCGAAGGCGTCAGCGTCGCCGCCGGCGCCAGCCTGTACTACGGCGCGCCCGCGCTGGCGTTCGTCCTCGCCGCATCCGATCGGGCAGGTCTCGACCAGGCCAGAGCCGTCACCGCTGCCGGGACCGCGACGGTGACGCGCCACCGCCTGGAGGCCGCCCACCGGCGCATCGACCAACGCCGACGACCGGCCTACGCCGAGTTCGACCTCATCCGCGGGCTGACCGGCCTCGGCGTCGCCATGCGCCGTATCGGCACCCTCGATCTGCTCGGTGAAGTACTGACCTACCTGGTCCGGCTCACCGAGCCGCTCGACGGGCTCCCCGGCTGGTGGTGTCCGACCGGCCCTAACCGCACCACGCCCGGTCCTGCCGGAGGCCACAGCAACCACGGGATGGCACACGGGATCACCGGGCCGCTCGCCCTCATGGCACTGACGATGCGCGACGGCCTCCACGTCGACGGGCAAGCAGCGGCGCTCAACCGCATCTGCCAGTGGCTCGACCACTGGGAACGCCAAACCGAGACCGGCCAAGCGTGGTGGCCGGAGATCCTCACACTGGACGAGCTACGCCGCGGCAGCAGCGCGCAGCGAGACCCGTGGCGGCCGTCCTGGTGCTACGGGACACCGGGCATTGCCCGCGCCCAGCAACTCGCCGCCCACGCCCTCGGCGATACCGCACGGCAGCACAAGGCCGAGGCGGCGTTCACTGCGGCCGTGAGCGACCCCGAGCAACTGGCACGCCTCACCTGCCGTGGCCTCTGCCACGGAACCGGCGGCCCGCTGGCGGCCGGACGCCAAATCTCCGCTGACGCCCTCACCCCAATCCCCGTCGCCCACCTGCTGGAGCGGCACCGGCGGACCGCACCCAGATCCGACGAGCCGCCCGGCCTCCTCGACGGGACGGCCGGCGCCGACCTGGCCGCCACGGGGACCGCGACGTCCTGGGACGCCTGCCTCCTGCTGTGCTGACGAAGGACCCCCGACCATGAACGACACCTCCGACAACTCCTCCTGGACGCAGGTCAACATCGCCTTCCCCGGTCAGAACGCTCGTGAGCGCGAACGGCAGGCGGTCGCCCATCTAGCGCGCGTTCTTCCCCCTGCCGAGACCGCCGGCCTCATCACCTCATGGTTCTTCATCCGCAAGGGGCGTTGGCGCGTCCGCTACCGCCCCGCCGAAACCCGCGGCCGTGACAGCGTTCGCTCCCAGCTCATCCGAGGCGTCGACTGGACCGGCGACATCTACGAACCCGAAATCCACGCCTTCGGCGGCCACCCAAGCATGGACACCGCGCACAAGCTGTTCCACGCCGACAGCCGCCATCTGCTCACGTTCCTCAACGGCACCCCCGCAGACCGCAGGGAACGGTCCCTGATCCTCTGCACCGCACTAATGCGGGCCGCAGGCCTAGAGTTCGGCGAGCAAGGAGACGTATGGGCCCAGATCGCTGAACAGCGCTCCGTGCTTCGCGGCGAACTCCCCGACCCGGCGACATGGAGCTCCTTCACCAACGACGTCCGGCAGCTCCTCACCGGCCAGGCCCAGCGCGACGACATCGGGCACGACTGGCTCACCGCGTTCCAGAACACCGGCGGACAGCTGAAATCCTTGCGGGAGCACGGCCAGCTCACACGGGGAATCCGCGCTGTGACCGCCCTCCACGTCATCTTTCATTGGAACCGCATCGGTCTCACCGGCCCCACACAGGCGATGATCGCGCAGGCTGCCAAGGACGCGATCTTCACTTCTGGCTGACCAAGGTGCTGTGCACCGGCGCCCAAAGCAACACAACGAGCGGCTCGCGGGGACCCCCGAGCGCTCCGACGTCCCTGCCAGCCCGCCACTTGCGACCGGGACGCGGCGTCATCACGCTTCGCTGCCGTCACCGAGCACGCCACCATTCACGTCAAACATCATCCACCCCGGCCCAGCAACCACCACCGCACGATCGAGTTTGTGGGTGAGGTGGTGATCGCCTGTCATTCCAGGGTGATGCGGTCCTTCAGCAGGCTTCGGATGACCAGGTGGAGCACCTTGAGAGCAGCCTCTAGGTGGGAAAGCGGTGTTGGTACCGAAATGGACCGTCCGGCAAGCGGCAGCAGGGGCAACACTGACGATCGCCGGGTCTCGGACCGATGCCACGAGGTCATGGCGGTGCTCGACACAGGTCCACGCACCCACATCGCCAAGCAGAGAGCGGACATCGGCATCGACAGCAGGCGGCTGACGGCTGGCGGCGCCATCGCACCCACTGCCTCGGGCGCTGCCGCGCCAAGGCAGGCGCAGACGCAGACTCCCCGGCAGTTAGTGAAGACTGCGACACCCCATGCCCAATAGTCTCGTAACCGTGACACCACCATCGACAGCCGGAATGTCTCAAAACGGCAACGGGACTCCATAGGCCCAGGTCAGAAAGGGTGCTCCCCACGCCCGTGGGGGTGGTCCGGCCCGGCTACAGAAGGACGCCACCGACGATGCGTGCTCCCCACGCCCGCGGGGGTGGTCCGGCATGGCTTGACTCATCAGTGCACGGGTAGCCGTGCTCCCCACGCCCGTGGGGGTGGTCCGGACAGGACTTGGGTTTCATGCGCCGTGTCGTTGTGCTCCCCACGCCCGTGGGGGTGGTCCGTCATGCTCGCGTACCGCCTCGTGGTGGCCGTAGTGCTCCCTATGCCCGTGGGAGTGATCCGATCTCGCCCTACAGAGCGGTGTCGAACCGGGCACCGCTTCGTAGTATCGGTACATGAGCACCGACGCTGACGGCATCGAGCAGCTGACGGCGGCGTGGGGGCGGATCGAAGCCTGGCTTGGGGCGCACGCCCCGGCCTCCGCCGCGCTGCTGCGCGCGCCGGCCAGTGAAGCCGGAATCGCCGCGGCGGAGTCGGCCCTGGAGGTTCAACTTCCGGCGACGCTGGCCGCCTGGTACCGGATACATGACGGGATGGCCGAAGACCAGAGCTCCGAGGCGCCGCACGTCGCCGGGATCCTCCCGTCGCGCAAGACGATGTTGCCGCTCGACCGGGTGGTCAGCGAGTACCGGACGCGTACCGGGGACTGGGCGCGGGAGGCGGGCATCGTGCCGTTCGCGCGGACGCCTGGGGATGGGTGGTCGGGCTGGTACATCGATGCGCGCAGAGATGCACCTTCTTTCGGCAACCTCGGTTCCTGGGCGGTCGATCAAGCGGACGAGCCCTACCCGTGGCCTTCGGACGGGTGGCCGCTGCCCGACTGGCTGACGGAGACGGCCGCCGCGCTCGAGCAGGGACGCCCGTTGAGGCGACCGGACGGCACTGAAGAGACAGGGGATCGGCCCGCGCTGTACCTGGGCGGCTTGACATGGGTAGACGCGCGGGACTTGCACATCGACGCGGTGGTGCTCGACGGGCCCCGGTGACCGGGTGTGGTTGGGGCAGACCCGACTGGTGTGCCCCAACCACGTTGGTGCGGGCCCGGCTAGGGCAGCGTCACGGTGCACTGCACGGGCACCGCGGCGGCGTCACAGTTCTGGAAGCCCGGGGTGTCCACCCAGTAGGGGTCCTTGTCCAGCAGCCGGTACTTCAGACTGAAGCCGCCGGAGAAGGGTGCCATGGAGCCGGTGTTCATCCAGTTGGACATCGCCGAGCGACCACAGACCTCCTGGAAGGTCGGCGCTGGCTTGCGCTCGTCGTCGTACAGGTGCCACTCGCCCTGTGTGACGCGCTTGGCGTAAGTCTGCAAGCACTGGTCGCCTGAGGTGACCGGGTTCAGGCCGTCCATGGTGGCGGGCATCCCGCCAGAGTTGTAGGAGGCGGCGAAGGCGAACTCGTCACAGCTGGCCACATCAGTGCTGCTGATCTCTGTGAGGCGTGTCGTTTCCGGGTGACCATAGGTTTTGGCCCATCCCGTCGGGCAGATCACATCTCGGTTCTTCTGCGGGTCACGGTTCCAGGAGTTCTTCCCCGCCGCCGGGAGGAAGAGCATCGGCTTGTCGTACTGTTTGACGCCGGGGTGGTTGGGTGACTTGGCCTGGATCAACCATGCGTGCGCGGCAGCGGCGGGATACTTCTTGGTGTTGAAGGTCCAGGTTGGCACGTACTTGGAGAACGTGCAGCCGGGAGTGTTCTGGGAAACGGTGTCGCAGCGGATCGCCGCGTCGGCGGCGCCGTAGCGGGCCGCGGACGGGTTCGCCATCTGTGCCCAGGCGCTGATTTTTGTGCTCAGGTAGACGTTCTCGGTGACACCAGTTACAGCTCCGCCGGTCCAGGAATGGTTAATGGTTCCTTCGGCGATGTGCTCGTCTACCAGGGGGGCCCATTCCAAGGCACCGTCCCAGTGCATGGAGGTGGTGTCGGTGACGCAATTGGCCGCCACACAATTGAAGTCCACGTTCAGCGTGATTCGACCGAATCTCGAATCGATTGGCCCGACAGGGAACAGGACCAGCTTCTCGGCAATAAGGCCGCTATTGCCTCTCAGTTGATATTCGTGGTGGATAGCCCAGGAAGCATTGATGACCTCGCCAGTGGGCTTGCCGTCCCGGATGATGACGCCTTCGTATTCGTATGTGAAGGTGGCGAGGCAGGCCTCATAGCGCTTGATATGCGAGTTGGCGAGGCCCGCACACCAGTCCACCAGCGGCGCGGACTTGATTTGCGCCATGGCGGCGGCAAGAGCCTTGCTGGTCTTGTCGTTGACGTTGCGCACAATGCGCGTGCAGGGCTGGATTCCGGTTTTCTCGTTGAGCGCCCCACAACTCCAACCCTTGCGTCCATCGATGCGTGGTGCGACCGACTGGGCAGGAGCGCTTTGCGTTCCTGGCTGACCGCCGGAAGGGACATCAGGATCCCAGGCAGGCTGAGGGATCTGCTGCGGCTGCTGAAAATCGTCCTGATTCAGCGTGGGCGCGTCCTTATCCGGCTCCGGGAGCTTGATGTCGACGGCGCGATTGCGGATTTTGAACTTCGCCCACGGAGACCAGGTGGTCTCATACAGGCTGCCGTCATAGGCGGAGGTATGGAATGCGTAAGTCACGCCGGGCTTGAGGGCGCCGGAGGGCACGGTGACCTGGGCGGTCTTGCCAGAGGCGACGAAGTCGGACACCAGGACGCCGTACGGGTTGGCATCGGTGAGCTTGACCTGGGCCTTCGGGTTGCCGGAGGCGTCAGTCGTCCAGACTTCGAAGGTTAGGTTTGCCGTGTCGCCGTCGGCATCCGTGACGGTGTTACGCAGGACGGCCATCGAGGTGTTGACCTGCCACACTCCGCTGGCTTGGCTGAACGGTGGGCCGGCCTGGGGAGTCCTGCCCGACACCGGGCGGCTGCCGCTCCTGACCTGCGCCTCCGGGCCGGCCGCCGGTCTACTCGAGGGAGCTGCGGCGGGATCGGGGCTAGGGCTGAACTCGCTGCCGGGCGAGGCAAGAGCGGGCCCGGACCCCAGCAGCAGAGCAGCTACCGCACCAATGGCCACAAGAGCCCGAATGCCAAGTCGCTCAAGCCGTTTTAACACGTACTTGCCCTCCTCGTTTGCCGTGAGACTTGTCAGAGGCAATGCACCAGACCTCAACAGAAAGGCCGATTGGCGACGGATGGAGCAAATGTGATCTTGACGCACCCCGCACCGATGCGCAACCCCTCTCGCCGCCATGTGCGACCGCTCACTCATGCCCACTTATGCCATTGTCGCTGGTCAATCAAGGGCATAGTGGGGCCACAAGGAGGAATCATCTTTTTTTCGGGTAGACCGCTACTCAGTTTCAGCCAGACCGAAAAGAAGAGATTTCAGAATGCAACTCCAATACACAAGAAGCAAGCCTTAAGGCCAGGGAGAGCACTTGCAATGAAGCCTGTGCCGATCGTTTTGCTTACAAGCGTTCAGCAGTTAGCTCTCAGCTGAGGCGAATGGGCTGATCGACCGATTACAAAAGTTCCCATGAACGGCCAGGGGGCCATTCGTAGTAGTATGCAGCCTGGTATTGCTCTATCGCGTTGGCCGGGACGTCTGCGGTCACCGACCGGGTTGCCGTGACGCTTGCCTCATGCCCGGATTTGCACAGATACTGTAGATCAGACTCAGCACCGCGGCCGCTCATGGATCCTTCGGCTGCCTCGACCGCCTTGAGACGACGTCCACCCTCAATGAACGTTGCGCTGCCCATCCCCGCGTGGGCCAGGAGTCCGGGTGCCATCGCCAGTAGCCGCGACGGCAAGCAAGGCCAGCAGGTCGGGTTACTGCACATCCCATACCAACTGCGTTGGAACAAACTCCGCCGAAATCGGTAATCATCGCAGTGCTTCGCTGTACATTGACGGGACGGCCGTCCCCACGCCTGGCATAGACCCGGGGACGGCCGCCAGTACACCACGGGGCCGGAATCGAAGGTTCTACTGCGCTGGCCAGGTGGCCGCCAGCACACCCTTGACCGGCCGGATCAGGCACCGACTGAAGCTTCCTGGCCGACCCACGCTCCTGGCGACAGCGGCGGCAAGCCAGGGTGGCGCCGCCGTTAAAGAGGGGGTGTTCGTAGTCGCGGACGATCTCCGCCTGCTGCGGACTGTCATCGTCACCGGCCAAGCTGTCTCATCACCCGAACGATCTCCGGCTGCGCGGTGCCGAACTCCAAATCACCTGCGACCGGACGTGCCATGCCCGATGAGCCCCACGTGCGGCGGGACTGAGCATGAACCGAAGAAACTCGCTCTGCTGGGGTTGCTACTCCTCGGCGAGGTGTACGAGGCGGCGCAGACCTTGGCCGCACAGGTCGGTCTTTTTGAGCACGTGCAGCGGCAGGTCGGGAGCCGGCCAGATCTGGAAGAGATAGATCTCTTGTGATCGCTACTCGCTCAAATCGTATGCGATGTCGCGGCCACGAGCGGGTGGGCGGACCCGGTAGAGCCCCGGCCCGGCCGGAGCCGGAGTGAGCACCGGCAGGTCCGGCGGATCATCCATCAGACAGTGCACCATGAGCAAGGACGGCTCGTGGTCGTGGATCTCAATGTGCACCGCGACGTTGCCGCCAGCGATTCCTGTCTGAACGATGACCGCTTCGCGCGTTGGGGAGATGAGCCGTCCGGCCTCCTCGGGCACGAAATCCTGATGCTCCGGCTGCATGAGGAAGAACTGGTGGTAATCGTTACGAGTCCACGCCGGACCGTGCCGGGCGATCAAGGTCATCGAACTGTCCCTTCGCGGGTGCCAGGGCAGCGGTCCAGGTGCCGCCGCTGGCGGCGGTGCGTTGCCGGTCGCGGTGTTGTGGTGGTAGCCGAGTGCTTGAGCGACGACGGGCGCTGGGGGCTTGGAGGACGAACGGCTGGAAGGCGGCGGCGCGGATGACCGTCAGTCTGAAGCGCCCCGGGTCGGATGGAGGCTCGTTTCCCTGAGAGGATCGAGTCATGGCACGTCCGTCCCCCTATCCCCCTGAGCTGCGCAGACGCGCGGTCCGCATGGTGGCCGAGGTCCGCCCGGACTA
>NZ_SMJW01000030.1 GCF_004348335.1 Actinomadura bangladeshensis
CGGCCCCCGCGAGCACCCAGGCCTTCGCCCGCCGCCCACCACCGCTCACACGCCGCCCGCGCACCTGTCCCATACACAGCCTTCGCAGGAGGACACGGTCACGGATGCACTCTCCTCCGCCTCATGGTCGGTTCACCGCCGATGGACGGGGTGCCGAATCATCGGGGCGGTGGCCGCCCCGAGGGACCGGAGTTCGCCCGCCGGTGGAGTCATATGGGGAAGGCGGGGCAAGTAACGGAACGTGACCGAGTGGGTGCATGGGTGCCTCGAAGCCGCCGGCCTCGCCGGTGACGGCTCGGGCGGTCCGGACGCATGACGGTCCTCCGGAGCGACGGCTACGTCCGGCTGCGCGACTACGCGGTGATCGGGGACGGGCGGAGCGCCGCGCTGGTCGCCGCCGACGGGTCCGTGGACTGGCTGGGAACGCCGGACCTGGACTCCCCGCCGGTGTTCGCCGCCGTCCTGGACCCCGCCCGGGGCGGCCGCTTCCTGCTGGAGCCGGCGGAGCCCTTCACGGTCGCGCGCCGGTACCTGCCGGGCACGAACGTCCTGGAGACCACGTTCACCACCGGACGCGGCAGCGTGCGGGTCACCGACGCGCTGACCCTGGAGGGCGGCGGGACGCTGGGGCCGATGCGGGAGCTGCAGCGGCGCCTCGACGGGGTGGCCGGGACCGTGCCGTTGCGCTGGAGCGTCCGGCCGCGATTCGGTTACGGCGCCCGCCGTCCACGGATCAGGTGGCGCGCCGGTGTGCCGGTGGCGGCGTCCGGCGCGGACGCGCTGGCGGTCTGCAGCTGGGACGCGGGGACGCCGGAGGCGGCCGGCGGGGCGATCAGCGGGCGCCTCGAACTCGGGCGGGGACGGCGCGCCCTGCTGGCCCTGGCGTTCGCGCACCAGGAGCCGCTCGTCCTGCCGACCCGGTCCGAATGCGACGCGCGCATGGAGCACACCGTCGCGGCCTGGCAGGGCTGGGCGCGGGAACGCGCGTACGAGGGCAGGTGGCGGGACGCCGTGCTGCGCAGCGCGCTGGCGCTCAAACTGCTGATCTTCGCGCCCTCCGGGGCGATCGCCGCCGCGGTGACGACGTCGCTGCCGGAGCACGTCGGGGGCGAACGCAACTGGGACTACCGCTTCTCCTGGGTCCGCGACTCGGTGTTCACCCTCCACGCGCTGCTGCGGCTGGGCTGCGCCGCCGAGGCGCACGCCTACTTCTGGTGGCTCATGCACGCCACCCAGCTCACGCATCCGCGGCTGCGGGTCCTCTACCGGCTGGACGGCGGCGGCCGCACCCCGGAACGCACGCCGCCCCTGCGGGGGTACCGCGATTCCACGCCGGTGCGGATCGGCAACGCGGCGGGCGCCCAGGTCCAGCTGGACACCTACGGTGAGCTGCTGCAGACCGGCTGGCTCTACGCCGGTGCCGCCGGACGGCTGGACGCCGACCTCGCCCGGCGGCTGGCCGAACTGGCCGACTTCGTCTGCGACGCCTGGCGGTGGACGGACTCGGGCATCTGGGAGGTCCGCAGTGCCCCCCTGCACTTCACGCATTCGAAGATGATGTGCTGGGTGGCGCTCGACCGGGCCATCGACCTGTGCGAGCGCGGGCTGATCCCGGGCCGCGGTTCGGGCCGCTGGCGGCGCAGCCGCGCCCGGATACGCGACTTCGTCGAGACGCGCTGCTTCTCTCCCGACCGCGGCTGCTACACGCGTTCCGCCGGAGGCTCGGAACTGGACGCCGCCGTCCTGCTCGGCCTCCTGCACGGCTACGCGCGGCCCGATGATCCCCGCATGCGCGCCACGGTGGACGCCGTGGGACGGGAGTTGCGGCACGGCCCGTTCGTCGACCGGTACTCCGGCGAGGACGGGCTGGTCGGCACCGAAGGCGCGTTCCTGGCCTGCTCCTTCTGGCTGGCCGAGTGCCTCGCCCTGACCGGGCGCCTCGACCGGGCCGTCCCGCTGATGGACGACCTGGTCGGGCTGGCCAACGATGTCGGCCTGTACGCCGAGGAGATCGACCCGCGCACCGGCGCCTTCCTGGGCAACCTGCCCCAGGGGTTGAGCCACCTGGCGTTGATCAATGCCGCGTGCGCCATCGGCCCGGCCGCCGGGGAGGCGGGCGCGTGAACGCCTGGGGAACCGCCGCGGGCGCCTTCGCCGGGACGCTGGTACTGACCACCGTGCTGCGGGCCGCCGGCGAGTTCAAGCTGACCCGGATGGACCTGCCGTTCCTGCTCGGCACCGCCGTGACGGCGAACCGGGCCCGCGCCAAGGCGATCGGTTATCTCTTGCACTTCGCCAACGGCGAGTTGTTCGCGTTCGTCTACTACGCCGTCTTCCTCGCCATCGGCCACGCCGGCTGGTGGCTCGGGGCGCTCTTCGGTCTGGTGCACGGCACGTTCGCCGGCACGGCGCTGGTGAACATCCTGCTGCCGCTGGTGCATCCGCGGATGGGCAGCCCGCTGACCAGCGCTCCCGAGGTCGCCCTGCTGGAACCTCCGGGCTTCCTCATGCTCAACTACGGGCCGAGCACGCCGCTGGTCACCGTCCTCGCCCATGCGGGCTTCGGGGCCATCGTCGGAGGCTTCACCTCGCTCGGGCCCCACGGATGACCCGGCTCGCCGCCGGGCCGGCGGTGTCCGCCTTTTCAACGTAACCGTCGATTAGCTATCGTCATCGTTGAATATTCTCGCGCAGGGAGGTCGAGTGTGTCCGAGGACGGCCGGCTGCGCGCCGAGGACCTCCCGCTCGGCCGGGTCATCGAGCTAGGCGACCACCACGTGACGCGGGAGGAGATCATCTCGTTCGCGACGCAGTGGGACCCGCAGTCGTTCCATGTCGATGAGGTGTTCGCGCGCGAGACGGTGTTCGGCGATGTCATCGGCAGCGGACTGCACACCATGGCCGTCTTCCAGCGCCTTGCCGTCGCCGGCGCCTACCGGCACTGGGCCGTCGTCGCCGGACGCGCGATCCGGGAGGTGAGCCTCACGAGCCCGCTGCGTCCGGACACGACCGTGCACGCCACGCTGACGGTCGACTCCGTCGTCCCGCACAGTGAGCAGAGGGCTCTCGTCTCCAAGACCGGGCGGGTCATGGACGGCGACGGTCTGCTCATGACGATCCACGTCGACAGCTACGTTCTGCGCCGAGCCTGACGCCGCCGCCGGACGCTCGGACCACTGCGACGAATATTCGACGCATGATCACGGCTCTCGTATACTGACGCCGTGTCAACCGATGCCAAGCGCGCGAAGAAGACGAGCGGCCAGGCGGCCCGGGAGACTCCTGACCGCTCCGGAGCGACCTCGACCCGCAAGCAGCTCATGGAGAACGAGGTCCTGGAGCACGCGACCCGGCTGTTCGCCGAACGCGGCTTCGCGGGCACCAGCCTCCAGGACGTCGCGACCTCGATGGGCCTCAAGCGTCCGGCGCTCTACTACTACTTCAAGAGCAAGGAAGAGCTGCTCGACCGCCTGATCGTCCAGGCCGTCACCGACCCGGCGAACCAGCTCAGGGACATCGCCGCGCAGCTCGACCTGGATCCCGCGGAGCGCCTGCACGCCATCACGCATCGCATCGTCACGGTGACGCTGAACCACACCGACCGCTTCCTCGTCCTGGTGAAGTCGGAGTCCGAGCTGTCGCCGGCGACCCGGAAGAAGTTCGACGACAGCAGGCGCGAGGCGACGAACATCGTCACGGCCGTCATCGAGGAGGGCATCGGTGCCGGCCTGTTCCGGCCCGTCGACCCGCGCGTGGCGGCGTTCACCGTTTACGGCATCTGCAACTGGGCCGCCTGGTGGTACAACCCCGACGGTCACGACTCGATCGAGTCCGTCGCGGACCAGCTCGCCGACACCGCGCTCGCCGGGCTTCTGCGGAACGAGCAGAGCACCACCAGGCCCCTGACGACGCGCGCGGCGATCGCCGCGCTGCGCGACGACCTCGACCGGCTCGAACAGACCCTTGAGCCGGCGCCGGCACCCAGGAGAACCTGAGCCCGGTCTCCCTCACCGCATGTAGGCGCCGCCGTCGGTCACGAGCACCTGGCCGGTCATCGCCGCCGCTCCGTCCGAGGCCAGGAACGCCACTGCGTGAGCCGTGTCCTCGGGGACGAGGGCGCGCTTCAACACCTGGGACGCGATCGACGCGTCGAGCGCACCGTCGGCGACGACCGCGCGCGCCGCGGGGGTGTCCGTGTGGCCGGGCGCCACGGCGCTGACCGCGATGCCGTCCTCGCCGTAGGTGACGGCGAGCGTGCGCATGACACCGAGCAGGGCGGCCTTGCTCGTGACGTACGGGAGGAACTCGGCGCTCGGAGGGAACCACTGGCCGTCGGACGAGATGAGGATGATCCTCCCGAACCCGCGGTCGACCATCCCGGGAGCGAACGCCCGCACGAGCCACAGTGATGCCTCGACGTTGACCGCCATGAGGGCTCGCCATCGGTCGAGGTCGAGCTCCGCCAGCGGCATGGGGTCGAGGTAGCCCGCGCAGTGGACCAGCACGTCGCACCGGCCGTACCGCTCGAGCACCTCGGCGGCCGCGGCCTGGGTCGACGACGCCGACGACAGGTCGCAGACGATGCCGCCCGTCCGGTCGAGCACCACGGTGAGATGCCCCGATGCCCGCAGCACCGCCACGATCGCCGAGCCGATGGCCCCCGCTCCTCCGGTCACCACCGCGACTCGCTGCTCGCCCATGGCGGTTCCACCTCTCCTTCCGCACCCGCCGACCAGCGCCGGCGGTACCGATCGAGGCAACGGTATCGTCTATGGCGTTGATTTTTCAACGTATTTGTTCGACCATGTCGGCGACCATCCGAACATCCGGGAGGAGCCCCATGATGACCACCGACGTGCCGACCGGCGGGCACTTCGACACCTTGAACGCGTTCTACGCCGCGGAGCAGCGCTACGTGACGGCGGGAGGCCGCGAGGCCGGCGCGGACTTCGGTGAGATCGCCGCCCTGTTCCACCCCGACCTGGTGTGCCACCAGGGGCCGACGCTGCCGTACTCGGGAGACTGGCGCGGCGCCGACGGCCTTGAGCGGTTCTTCGAGACCTTCACGGCAACGTGGTCGTCCCTGGAGCTGAGCGATATCCGGTACTTCTCCGGGGAGACCGGCATCGCGATCACCATGCGCATGCAGGCCACCGCGCAGACCACCGGCAAGCACCTGGACACGACGGTCGCGCACTTCCTCATCATCGAGGACGGGCTGATCCGGGAGTTCAACGTGTTCTATGACGACCCGGTCGGCGTCATGGAGGTCACCACGCCGTGAGCCGGGCCTCGGGACCGAGCCCTGCTCCGGCCGGTCCCGAGGCCGCGCGGATTTCAGTCGCGGATCGGAAAGCGCTCGCTCAGCCAGCGGCCGATCTGCCGGGCCGAAAGCTCCGCTCCGGTCGGCTGACCCGGCGCGAGCGGTCCGCCGAAATGGGTCCCGGCGACCCGTACGTGCTTCTTGTCGGTCGCCGACAGCGCTCCGTACATCTGCCGGGCGTCGGCGGGAAAGCAGGCCTGGTCACCGGTCAGCTCGATCAGGAGTGACGGCGCGGCGACACCGCGGGCGTTCCTGACGAAGGCGGCACGGGTCGTCGTCGCCGACCACGTCGACATCCAGGCGGCCGGGGTCGTGATGCGGCCGAAGCCGGCGAACCCGAAGTTGCCGAGGTCCGGCCTGCGGCCGAACAGCGAGCCGTAGGGCCGCTCGTTGGAGTCCAGCGACAGGTCGACCGAGCGAAGGTCGGCGTCGGTGCGGTAGACCGCCATGACCTTCGGCCTGAGCGAACGGCGGCGCGCCGGGACGCCCTCCACCTCACCGGCATGGCGTGTCTCGGCCAGCACCGCTGCCGCGAGCGCGTCGATGCGTCGCACCCGGGCGGCCTGCGCGGCGCGGTACCTCTCGACGAACTCCGCGGCATAACTCGAGGGTTCCGGGGCGGGACGGAAGCCGTTCGCCGGGTTGTAGGGGTCCAGCGTGGGATCGGTCGTCCACGGGTCCGACTCATCGAGGACCGACGGGTCGATGACACGCTGGAGCAGCGCACCCTGGCCCGGGTGGGGCGCGAGGAACACGGCCCCGTCCGGCAGCGGCATCCGCGCCCCGCTCAGGTCGACCGGGGTTCCGTCCGGCGCATCGGTCAGCCGCTCCCCCGCCGCGAGCGCCGCCTGCTCCTGGTAGAAGGCGAACAGCGTGGCGCCGCCGGAGTGCCCGAGGGTCACCCGGGCCTCGAAGCCCCGGTCGTCGAGGAACGACTGACCCGCCGCGACGTCGAGCAGCGCCTGCTCGTGCAGGAGGCGGACGTCGTTGTTGGGTGATCGGGTGCCCTGCGTCCACACGGCGACGCCGAGGTCGAGGAGCGGCGCCACGAGCGGATGGTGCGCGACGTCCTCCCGCGGATGCATGATGCTGACGACGGTTCCGGCGCCTCCGGCGGGCTGCCGCAGCAGACCCGCGACGGCCGCGCCGTCCGGCGTGGTGAGACGGACCGCCTCGGTCGTCGCGGCGGTCATGCCCGCGGCTCGAGCCGGAGCGAGTTCTTGTCCCAGCCGGCGATCCGGAAACCGGCCAGCCCCGCGACGCAGCTGTACCAGACCGCGTGCCGGCATCCCGTCGCGCGCCGGTCGATCTCGATCGGGCCGTCGGAGCTCACCTCGAAGTACGGGCCGTTCCGGTCGACACGGACACGCGCGTCCCGCTCGGCCACCTGGACGACGGGCCGGTTCTCCGGCACGTCCAGGACGAAGACGGTCGCCATCAGGAGGCCGTCGTCCTCGGGCGGAGCAGCTCGTCCCAGTCGTCCGAGCGCTCGGCGATGAGCTCCGCCTTGCGGTGGAGCAGGGCGCCCATGGACGGCGCGCCCTGGCGCACGACGTCCACGAGCGCGTCGATCGTGAGGTTCGCGTCGAGGTCCTCCTGCGGTGTCACCGGCCGCAGCGCGCGGGTGATCTCGACGATGTAGCCGTTCGGGTCGTGCGTGTAGATCGACTCGATGGTCTCGTGCTGGACCCGCATCTCGGTGGCCCACCGGCTCTCGTCGAGCCGCCGCTGGTACTCGTTGAGCGCCTCCTCGGACTCCACATGGAGGGCGAGGTGACGTGAGCCCAGGAAGAACTCCGGGACGGTCTCTCCGAACTTCGCGTAGGCGTCGCCCCGCTCCCCCGGAAACCGGTCCAGCCCGAAGTAGTAGAAGAACGCGAGCCGGTCGCCCTCGCCGATGTCGAAGAAGAAGTGGATGAAGTCGGGGTGCTTCTCAGGACCCCAGCCCGCCGCGCAGATCGAGTGCACGACCGGGAAGCCGAGCACGTCGCGATAGAAGGTGACGGTGTCGACCGGGTCGAAGGTGGGGAAAGCCGCATGGTCGACTCCGCGGACCAGGTGCCGGCCCTCAAGGTTGCCGCTTATCACAATGCTCCCGTCCCGACGGCGCCGTGGGCCGTCGCGGTGGTGTCGTACAGATCGGTGCCGGACCCCAGGAGCGAGCCCGCGCCCGGGATGGCCGCCGGCAGGCCGAGCGCGCGCAGGATGCTGAACGCCCCGGCCGTCGCCGCGCTGATCACCGGCAGCCCGAACTCGTCCTCGGCCTGCGCGATGAGCGGCAGTGACGGCATCTGCACGCAGGCGGAGAGCACGAGTGCGTCCACTCCGCCGAGGTCGAGTTCCCGGGCCGCCGCCATGACGCGCGAGCCCTCGATGCATCCGACCGCGTGGTTGTCCTCGACCTCCAGGGCGCGGTAGTCGGCGACCGCCACGCCCTCCTGTTCGACGTAGTCGACGACCTTGCGCGCCAGCGGGGCCGTGTACGGCGTCACCAGGGCCGCACGTCGCACGGAAAGCGCCTCCAGCGCCTCCAGGAGCGCACCCGCGCTCGACCGCACCCGCGCGGGCGACCCGCCCGCGGCCAGCTGCTCGGCCATGAGCGACTCGACGCGGCGGTGCTCGCCGCGCCCGCCGGCCATGAGCGCGACGAGGCACGCGTAGAGGATCACGTCGGGACCGGCGTCCGCGATCTCCATGACGCACCGTTCGCGCTGCGCGTTCATCGCCGCGAGACCCGCCGGCGTGACCGCCGTCATCCGCATGCGCGCGGAGTGGAGGCTCACATCGAGCCCCTCCTGACCGCGCAACAGGGCCGGAAGCTCGGTTTCGACCGTCACGTTCGAGCTCGGGACGATCAGTCCCACACGTCTGACTGCCATGGATCTCCTCGATGTCTCGAGTCAAGATCTACCTGCCTTCATCGCGCTTGTCAAACTCTCGACACATATGTCAATTTGCTGGATACTGGGTCGACACCCGATCACGATGAGGAGGGGTGGTCACACCGTGGGACGACTTGACGGCAGGGTCGCGTTCATCACCGGCGCCGGCCGCGGGCAGGGGCGGGCGCACGCCATCCGGCTGGCCGAAGAAGGCGCCGACATCATCGCCCTCGACCTGCTGGAGGACATCGAGGGCCTGGCGTACCCCATGGCGTCACCGGCCGACCGGGACGTGACGGTCGCGGCCGTCGAGTCGCTCGGCCGGCGCATCCTGTTCGAGAAGGCCGACGTGCGCGACCTGGAGCGACTGCACGAGGTCGCCGCTCGAGGCGTCGAAAGGATCGGTCCCATCGACATCGTGGTCGCCAATGCCGGCGCCGGTGCGCCCGCCGTCTCCTACGAGATGAGCGAGCACACCTTCACGGACATGATCGACCGCTTCCTCACCAGCACCTGGCGGACCGTCCGCGCCGTCGCCCCCCTCATGATCGAGGCGGGGCGCGGAGGCTCGATCATCCTGATCTCGTCCACGTCGGGCCTGGTCGGCGTTCCCGGCATGGCCCACTACGTCGCGGCCAAGCACGGCGTGACCGGCCTGATGAAGGCACTCGCCATCGATCTCGGGCCGTTCGACATCAGGGTCAACGCCGTCGCTTCCTCGAACGTCGACACGCCCATGATCCAGAACCCGGTCATCCGAGCCGCGTGGGCCGGCGATGCCGGCGCGACCGAGGAGGAGGTCGTGCGCGCCATGTCGGCGATGCACATCCTCGACGTGCCGTGGGTCGAACCGGTCGACATCAGCCACGCGGTGCTCTGGCTCGCCTCGGACGAGGCGCGCTACGTCACCGGGTCGACCATCCCGGTGGACGCCGGAGCGCTGGCGCCCTTCACCATCCCGCACGGCACCACTTGAGCGACCCGCCCCCCGAGGCCCGCCGCCGTCCCGCCCGGGGGGCGGCGGACCGCCGCGTCAGGCGCCCACCTTGCCCGCGACGTCGTCGCGCAGCGCCTTCTTGTCGATCTTGCCGACCTGGGTCCGCGGCAGGGCGTCGATGATCTCGACCCGCTCCGGCCACTTGTACTTGGCGACCCCGAGCCGGTCGAGATGGACCTGGAGCTCGGGCACGCCGAGGGACGGGTCCGTGGTGACCAGGTAGGCGCAGGCGCGCTCACCGAGGACGGCGTCGGGCATCGCCACCACGGCGGCGTCGCGGATGCTCGGGTGCCGGTGGAGCAGCTGCTCGAGCTCCTCGGCGTTGACCTTCTCGCCCCCGCGGTTGATGAGGTCCTTGATCCGGCCCTCGATCGACAGGTAGCGCAGGCCGTCGTGCACCTGGACGCGCGCGAGGTCGCCGGTGCGGTAGAACCCGTCGGCCGTGAAGGCGCGCGCGTTGTGCCCGGGCGAGGCGAAGTAGCCGGGGACCGTGTACCAGCCGCGGCACGCCATCTCCCCGACCTCGCCATCGGCGAGCTCGCGCTCGGTGCCCGGCTCGAGGATGCGGACTTCGTCCTCGGGGGTCAGCGGCGGCCCGACCGTCGTGCTGCGCAGCTCGCGCGGCGCGTCGAACGGGGTCAGTGTGAACATGCCCTCGCCCATCCCGAAGGTCTGGGCGACCCGCGCGCCGAACCGCTCCACCCGGGAGAAGACCTCGCCGGGCACCTTGGCGCCGGACAGGACGACGGTCCGCAGGTGCTCGGCGGCCCCGGCGTACTCGTCCGACATGATCCAGCCGAACATGCCGTGCCCGAAGATCGTGTCGTCCACGCGGTGGTCGCGCATCATCCGGAGGGCCAGAGCACGATCGGGCGGCGGCAGGACGATGCAGCCCCCGACCGAGTGCGCGGAGTGCAGCCCGCACGTGATGCCCGCGTTGTGCACGAAGGGCCCGGCATGGCAGACGACGCTGGACTCACCGCGTCCCAGCGCGAGCGCCCAGGCGCGCGCGTTGTTCCAGTACTCGCCGTGGAGCCGCGGGATCACCTTCGGCACGCCCGTCGTCCCGCCGGAGAGCTGATGGACGGCCACGTCCTCGGGCCCGATGCCGGCCTGGGCCGCGTCGACCGCACGCCGGGCGGCCTCGGGCGCGATGTCGACGCCGAGCGTCTCAAGGGCTTCGACGCCGGACCCGCCGCGGCCGCGCCCGCCGCCGACCGTGAACAGGTGCCGCAGAGTCGTGCTGGCGGCGGCCTGTTCGCGCGCGAACGCGACCATGTCGAACCGGTCCGGCCGGGAGTCGTCGACGATATGGCCGACCGCCCCGACGGCCGACGCGACGTGGCCGATCTCGTGAGCGCGGTGCCCGGCCAGCGTGGCGACCGGGACCGCACCGGCCTTCAGCACCGCGTACCAGGCCACCACGCCCGCGATGCCGTTGCCGACCTGCAGCAGGACCGGGTCGCCGGGACGCAGGCCCCGCTCGAGGAACGCGGCCGCCACCTGGTCGGTCCGGCGATCGAGCCCGGCGTACGTGATCGCGCCGTCCCGGTCGACCACGGCCGGCCGCGGCCCGTGCGCTTCGGCGACCGCGCGGAACCGCTCGGCCACCGGTACGGCGCTCCAGGCGCCGCTGGAAAGGTACCGGGCCACCCGCTCGGGCGGATACGGAACGACTCGCGGATCAACGGGACCGGGCATGTGGGCATCCTTCACGAGACTGGCATCAAGTAAGCCGATAATTCAACACTTCCGTCGATCATAAGGCCGGCACGACGCCCCGAACAAGGGTTCATCTGACGTAAAAGTTGAAAGATTGACACTTGAGAAAACCTCCCTTTAGCATCGAGCCATGAACGCATGTGACATCCCCCGCGACCACCTCCTCCCAGCCTCGGACGGCGGTGCGCGATGACCGGTCGGCTCGAGGGCAAGGTCGCGGTCGTCACCGGCGCGGCGAGCGGCATGGGGGCGGCCGAGGCCGCCCTCTTCGTCGAGGAGGGGGCGACGGTGGTCCTGACCGACGTCGCCGAGGCGGCCGGATCGGCCCTCGCCGCGTCGCTCGGCGACCGTGCGGAGTTCCATCGCCACGACGTAGGCGACGAGGCGGCCTGGCGCGACCTGGTCTCATCCGTCGAGTCGGTCCACGGCGGCGTCGACGTCCTGGTCAACAACGCCGGCGTCTCCCTGGCCGGCCCCATCGACGGGCTCTCGCTGGACGACTTCGACGTCATGGTCCGCGTCAACCAGCGGGGCGTCCTCCTCGGGATGCGGGCGGTCATCGGGCCGATGCGCCGCGCCGGCCGCGGCAGCATCGTCAACATCGCCTCGGGCGCCGCGCTGCGCGGCGAGGTGGGGCTGGCCGCCTACTCCGGCACCAAGTTCGCGGTCCGCGGCATGACCCAGGTCGCGGCCAAGGAGCTCGCGCCGGACGGTATCCGCGTCAACGTGGTGCATCCGGGGTGCATCGACACCCCGATGCACCGGCTGAACCCCGCGGACCGCCAGGCGGCGCTCATCGAGCGCATCCCCATGCGGCGCTTCGGCGATCCGCACGAGGTCGCGGAGATGGTGCTGTTCCTCGCCTCCGACGTCTCGTCCTACCTCACGGGCGCGGACTTCGCCGTCGACGGCGGCATCCTGCTCTGACCGAGGACGGCTGAAGAGTCCCCTCCACCTCACGCGGAAGGGACTCTTCAGCCGTCCTCGGCGGCACCGCTCAGCGCCGGGAACCGGCAGCCGTCCCGTAGCTCCGCCAGCACGCGCGCGACGACCGCCGAGGTGCTCCGTCCGTCGATCAGCCCCCGCCGGCGCTGGAAGCCGATGTGCAGCGCGATGTTGTCGACGACGCTGAGATCCTCGACGAGCCCGAGGTCCTGGTGGACGAAGGCGATCCCGGCGTCGCGCGCCGCCTGCGGACCGTGGCCCGCCTGGAGCTCGGTCCCGTGCACGGCGATTCCTCATGCGGCGACACGGCGGCGCCGCACGAGCTCGGCGACGACCACGGCGATGAGCAGGGCTCCGCCGTTGAAGAGGTCCTGGACGTAGACCGCCGCGCCCTTCTGCTGCAGACCGATGATCCCGACGCCGATCACATAGACCGCGACGACGGTGCCGGCGACGTTGTAGCGGCCGGGCCGGATGCAGGTGGCCCCGAGGAACGCGGCCGCGAACGCCGGCAGGAGGGAGCCGAAGCCCACGACCGGGGACGACCCGCCCAGGCTGGTGACCGAGACGCAGCCCGCGAGCGCGCACATCCCGCCGGTGACGACGAACGACTGGCGCACGACGCGGTCGGCCGCGATCCCCGAGAGCCGCGCTGCGGACGGGTTCGCGCCGACCGCGTAGGCCTTGCGCCCCCAGACCGTGAGCTCCAGCATCACGAACAGCACGACGCCCGCGAGTGCGAGGTAGACGAACGGGAGGGGCATGCCGAGGAGCGTCCCGCGCCCGAGGTCCAGAAACCACTGTGCGGCGTTGCCCGTGATCACCTGGTTCTTCGTCAGGTATTCGCTGATCCCCAGGATCACGAGGCCCGTGCCGAGCGTCGTCGTGAAGGACGGCAGGCTCAGCCGGGTGATGAGCTGTCCGTTGACCACGCCGATCACCATGCCGGCCATGAGGACGACGGCCACCGCGGCGAGCGGGTTCCAGCCCTCGCGCATGACGAGGACCGCGCACAGGCTCTGCGCGAGGCCGAACTGGAAGCCCGACGACAGGTCGTAGTGGCCGGCGATGAGCGGCACCACGATGGCAAGGGCGAGGATGCCGACCGTCGCCTGCTGCAGGAGGATCGTCTGCAGGTTCGCCGTGGTCAAGAAGACCGACGGGTTCCACAGGCTGAAGGCGATCCACAGGAGCGCGAGGACCGCGATGAGCGAGTACCGCGAGAGGAGTTCGGTCACGGCGGACGCCCCCCGGCGCCGTCCTGCGGGTCCTGCCTCGTCGAGCCCGCCACCGCCGCCGTGCGTGCCGGTGGTGTGATCCGCGGGGTCGGCGGTGGCGACCGCCGCCCTCGCGGAGTGCTCGCGGCTCACTGGAGGCCCCACAGCTTGCGGAACTCCGGCTTGTACTCGAACTCGGTGCTCCAGCCGACCTTGGCCAGGTCGCTCGGTGCCTCGCCGATGTTCTTCGCCGTGAAGAGCCGCTGCGGGGCGTCCCAGACCTTCTCGACCGGCCGGCCGGCGATCCCTCGGGCCAGGCTGTCGACGGCGAGCCATCCCATGTAGTCGTCGGGGAAGAGGAGGTCGGCGGCCTGCGTGCCGTTCTTGAGGCGGGCGACCGAGGACGGCGTGGTTCCGGAGGTCGACAGGAGTTTGACGGTGGAGGACTTGCCGGCCTGCTGGATGCCCTGCGCGACGAAGTCGCCGACCGAGTCGTCGGGACCCCACACATAGTTCACGTCCGGGTGCTGCCGGAGCTGCGACGTCACGAGCGGGGCGAGGCTGGTGCCGATGGTCTGGCTCGCGACCTCGGCGCGGTGGACCTTGCACCCGGCGCACTCGCTCGCGAGTGTGCGGGCGATCGTGTCGTGGCGCTTCATGATGTCCGTGAAGTCGGGGAGATCGAGGATGAGAACCGTGCCCTGACCGTCGGAGTCGGCCTTGATCCACGCCGCGGCGGCCTTGCCGCCCTCCAGGGTGTCCGGCCGGATCCAGGTCTGGACCCCGGGCACGTCGCCGTCCTTCGGGGTCTGTCCCAGCATCACGAAGGGCACCTTCTCGGCCGCGACCCGCTGCATCGCCTCGCCCATGAGGTTCGGGTCGCTCGCCACCGAGACGATGCCGTCGATCCCGGAGTCGACCGCCTGCTTGACCGCGCGGTTCCACACCGTCGGGTCGAGCCGCCCGTCGACCAGGTCGGCGGTCCAGCCCAGCTCCGCCGCCGCCTGCTTGACCGCGTTGCCCTCGCGGACGCAGCCGTAGCCGGTGTTGCCGCAGACCAGCACCATGATGTGCTTCTTCCGCGGGGCGTCGAAGGACTCGGTGGGGCCGACGAAGGTCGTGACGGCCTTCATCGCGGGGAGCTCGATGTCCTTGCTCTGCGCGGCGCCGGCGGCGGCGGCGGTGGTGCCGGTCGAGCAGGCCGCCATCGGCAGTGCGAGCACGGCGGCTGCCAGGGCCGCTGCGGTCCGGGCGCGCCGCACCTTCGCGCGCCTCACCTTCGTTCGCGTGTCCACGCGGGTACCTCCACGAGCTCCGGCCGATCGGCCGTTGATTGTCACAGTAGTCGTAAATTCGACTGACTCGTCAGACCGTAGAGCGTGCAGCTCCAAGGTGTCAACGGTCACGTTGGAAATTCTTCGACCCTGACGAGCAGAGACGGCTCAGCGCCACCGCCGTGTCCGGCGATGGCGCTGAGCTGGCCGCTGAGGGCGGCCTAGTCGACGGTGCTGTCGAAGATCTGCTGGTTCCCGGTCTGCCAGTGCGGGTGCTGCCGGACCGAGCTGATCTTCCAGCCCTCCTGCCGTACCAGGCCGTACTCGTAGTAACCGACCTGCTGCTGGAACTCGCCGCCGGGCGCGCCCCGGCGGTAGTGGGTCGCGTTCAGCGTCGACCAGACCACGGCGGTGTCGTTGTCGATGGTCACCTGGTGGTTGGCGCTGATGTGCTGCGTGGCCGTGTAGGACTCGAACGCCCGCCGCAGCACCTCGATGATCGTGGAGCGCTCGAACCGCACCCAGCCGTCCGTCCTGATGGTGTTGGCCTGGATCTCGTCGGTGAAGCAGGTCGCGAACTCGTCCCAGAGCCGGCGGTCGATGCAGAACGCGAACTTGCCCACGACCTCGATGATCGCCGCCCGGTCCTGCACCGCCCGCAACTGCTCGCGGAACGACTCGTCGGGCGCGCTCATGCCGGCCTGGCCTCGGTCAGGCGGAAGCCCTCGCCGTCCTTGACGATGTACCCGGCGCTCGGCTCAACGAAGTGGGTGCCCATCACCAGCAGGTCCGTCCCGGCGGCCGACTCGAGGAAGGCGCGGCGGTTCCGGGTCAGCACCTCGGCGTCCCAGTCGCCGGCCGAGCTCCACTCGGGCCGGGCGATCTGCAAGGGGTGGTGGAAGAAGTCGCCCGTGATGAACGCGGCCTCTCCTCCCGACTCGACGCGGACGCCGTGGTGGGCCGAGGTGTGACCCGCCGTCGACACGTACAGCACACCGGGCATGATCTCCGCGTCCGCCGGGACGAGCTCGAGGCGCCCGGCGTCGATGATCGGCTGGAAGGTCTCCTCCTGGATGAGCCGGGTCTGGTGCGACAGCGCCTCGGCATCCGGCAGGAACGCCCGGGCGATCTTGTCGACCTCGCCCTCGTCCTCCCGGCCCTCGGACGGGTCGAGGGGATCCGACGAGATGATCTGGCTCAGATGGCGCTCGTACTCCTCACGCACCAGGATGACGCGTGCGTTCGGGAAGGTCGGGACCCATTTCCCGTCCTCGTCCTGCTTCGAGCACCATCCGACATGGTCGAGGTGCAGGTGCGTGAGCAGGATGACGTCGATGTCCTCGGGCCTGTAACCCGCCTCCTGGAGCCGCTCGAGGAAGGGATTGTCCAGCCCGCCCCAGCTCGGTTGCATGGGATAACTCTTGCCGTTGCCGCATCCCGCGTCCACGAGGATCACCGCGTCGCCGGTGTCGACGACGATCGAGTGGACGTCGGCCAGGATCTGTCCGGCCTGGTTGACGTAGTTCGGGTAGACCCACCCGATGTCTCGCACGACCTCTGGCGCGGCCTGAGGAATGAGCCCGTCCATGAGGCCGAGCTCGATCACGAACTCCTGGACCTCGGTCACCTTGAACCGTCCCACGTTCCATGTCCCCATGCTGCGCCTCTCATCCGCTTGGACCTTGACCTCTTCACGACCGCACGGCAGTCGACGACCACGCGAAGCGAACACCAACCTACCGTGCTTCAACGCAGGCGTCCATATTTCATCGTCTCCGTAATGCACTGCTCGCGGTGGAGTTCACGTCCAGGACGTGCGGCTAGTCGATGGCGGCCTCCGGCCCGGCGGAGGTCACACGCCACCGCCGGGCCGGAGACCGCTAAGCGGCGCGCTGGGCCTGCTGGAGAGCGGCCATGTAGGACTGGACGCCCGCGGCCATGGTCGGGACGTGTTCGCGCATCAGCCGCTGGAAATGCGGAGCGTTCGCGGAACGATGGTCGACGGTGAACTCCCCGGCCAGGGAGAACCAGGTGACCGGTACGGCGCCCGCCTGCACCATGCGCCGGACCGCGGTGTCGTGCGTCTCGGCGGTCACGCTGGCGGAGGCGTCGACCACCAGGTACACCTCGTAACCCTCCCGCAGCGCGCCGAGCACGGTCTGCAGGACGCAGCCCTCCGTGGACACACCCGCGATCGCGAGCCTGCGGCGTCCGGTCTCGCGCACGGCGCGCGCGAAATCCTCATCGAGGAAGCTGTTGAAGTTGCCTCCCCGCTCGATCACCGGGTGGTCGCCGATGACCCCCCGGGCCTACGTCGACCGCGTGGAGAGCGCCGACGGCGACGACCCGTTCATCGCGGTCATCCGCAGCGCCGCCGCATCCGGCGAGCAGACCGCGACGCGCCTCTACACCGCGATGCAGCAGCGCAGCCTGGAGTCCTACCGGACGGTGGTGACCGGGCCGGACGCCGACGAACGCATCGCCCTCCTCGGCGCCCACCTCATCGGCGTCACCTTCAGCCGTTACGTCATCGGCGGCGGCCCCTTGGCCGACATGAGCGCCGAGCACCTCGTCCGCCATCTGAGCCGGACCCTGCGCGCCATCTTTGAACCCCCGTCATGATCGTTTTCCGGGCGGTCCGGGGCACCGGCCGTCCTACGCCACGGCGGTTCGGCAGTCGACGATCCGCTTTCCTAGGTGACATCGCGGTCTCGGGTCAGGAAGGCCGTCACTTCGGATTCGTAGGCGGCCGCCGCGTGCTCTCGTTCGCCCCAGCTCCGGCGGGCGAGGGAGACCATGCCGAGAGGTTTGCCCAAGAGGGTGCGGGCCGCGTCCTCGGCGGCCGGCGCCAGGTCGTCCGGCGGGCGGACGGCGGTGCCCAGCACGGCGGCGGGGATTCGCTCGGAGGTCAGGAGGGCCCGGCTCGCCACGGCGGGCGGGAGCAGGCGGCTGAGGATGGCGTGGCCGACGGTCACGCCCACGTCCAGTTCGGGGAGTTTCAGCCAGGCGTCCGAGGCGATGAGCGGGATGTCGGCCGCGGCCAGGAGGAGGGCTCCGGCGCCGATCGCCGGCCCCTGGGCCGCCACCACCACGGGAGCCGGGCAGCGCAGGACGGCGGTCAACGCGGCGGCGCCGACGGCGAGGCTCTCACCGTCCGCGGGTTCGCCGCGGTCGTGTCCCGCGCTGAAGACGCGACCGGCAGCGTCGATCAGGAGGCACTCGTCCGGGCGCATGGCGGCGCAGGTCTCGGTGAGCCACCGGTAGGCCGCCGCGTCGAGGGCGTTGACCGGTGGACGCTCCAGTGTCGCCCGGACGAGCCGTCCCTCGCGTTGTACCCGCATCAGTAGGAGCGGGGAAGGGCCAGGCGCTTGTGCGCGACGTGGTTCAGCAGCATTTCGGAGCTGACCGGGGCGATCCGGAAAAGGCGCACCAGGCCGTGCAGGGTGGCCAGGCCGTACTCGCGGGACATGCCGTTGCCGCCGAGGGTCTGCATGGCGGCGTCGAGTGCGGTCGAGGCGGCTTCGGAGGCCGTCAGCTTCGCCATGGCCGCCTCCACTCCGCCGGGTTCGCCGCGGTCGAAGGCGCGGGCCGCGGAGGTCGTGAGGAGGCGGGATGCGGCCAGTGCCGTCTCGGCGCGGGCCAGCGGGTGGGAGACGGCCTGGTGCGCCCCGATGGGAACGCTCCAGACGGTTCGCTCACGGGCGTAGGCGACGGCGATGTCGATCGCGTACCGGGCGATGCCGTTCAGGAGGGCGGCGCTGACGATGCGTTCAGGGTTGAGACCCGCGTACAGAACGCTCATGCCGGCATCGGGTCCGACTATCGCGGAGTCGTCCAGACGGACATCGTCGTAGAACACGCTGTACTGGCGCTCAGGAGACAGGATCTCGACCTGGATGGGGCTCTTGGTGAGGCCGGGCGCGTCGGTGGGGACGATGAAGACTTTCAACTCGTCTTCGGCGCGGGCGACGGTGAGGAGGGCGTCGGCGTTGTCGACGTGGGAGACGTAGTACTTCTGGCCGGACAGCACCCAGTCGCCGCCGTCGCGGCGGGCGCGCATGCGGATGTTGTGGGTGTTGGATCCGGCGTCGGGTTCGGTGATGGCGAAGCCGAGGACGCGGGAGCCGTCCGCCAGGCCCGGCAGCCACTCGGACTTCTGGGCGGGCGAGCCGAAGCCGTCGACCATGGTCGCGCAGACGGCGGGCGAGAGCGCGATGAGCATGAGCGGGACACCGGCCTCGGCGATCGCCTCGGCGGCCACGGACAGTGCTTCGATGCCCGCGCCGGCTCCGCCGTGCTCCGGCGAGATGCCGGCTCCGAGGGCGCCGATGCCGCCCAGGGCGCGCCACAGGTCGCGTGCGTTGTCCCCCGCGTCCGACGAGCGGACGTAGTACTCGTGCCCGAAACGGCGGCAGGTCCGCAGGACGGTCTCGCGCAGTTCGGACAGCTCCGCCGGGGTCTCGGATGTCGGCCGCACGCCGGTCCTCCTCGTTCGATGAGTCTGACTTGGTCGGTTCACCCTGTACATCGCGTAGATGCGATGTCCGGCATGTTACTTCGATGTAAAAGCCTGATGTATTACACTCTAAACGAGCCCGACCACCGGCCGAGCCAAACCACCTCACACCGGCCCCCATCCGGGGCACGGTGGCCGCAGCCCACGGAGACGCACCTCGGTACAGCCGCCGAGGTGCCTCGTGAGCAGGTACTTCACGACATGCAACCCATGACGGGAGGCCCTGCCGCGCAGGGCGCGGGGGCACCACCGCACCCCGCCGCCACCCTCCGCATACCGGCGCGAGCGCCCCTCCTCCGCCTGGACCAGCAAGAACATCCGTATCGGGGGGCTTGTCCTGACACGACCTCATCCTGCAAACTCTGACGTATTCACTCCCTGGCTCGGGTGGGGGTGCCTGCATCGCCCGACCAAGGCGATCATCAAGGAGACACCATGAGAGCAGCCATGCGTCGCCATGCGGCCATCGCGGTAATGACCGCTCTGGCCGTTTCCGTGACGGCCTGCGGGTCGTCCGGATCGGATACGTCAGATGGATCTGGCGACACCTACCCCATCGGCGTCGTCAACTCCACGACCGGTGCGCTCGGCGCGGTCGGCCAGCAAGAGGCCAAGGGCATGCAGCTGGCCGTCGAGGAGATCAACGCGGCGGGCGGCGTGAAGGGCCGCAAGCTCAAGCTGGAGGAGGTGGACGACCAGGGCTCGGTGAACCTGACCACCGCCGGGTTCAAGAAGCTCGCCACCGAGACCAAGGTGCCCATCGTGATCGGACCGGGCATCTCCGCGAACGCCAAGGCGGTGGCCCCGCTCGCCGACCAGTACGGCGTCACGCAGATCCTCCTGGTCGCGCAGCCCGAGGTCGCCAACGGCACCAAGCACGTCTTCGAGGTACCGCTGCCCGGCAAGGCCAACTCCGAGGCGATGGTCAACTACGCCAAGGAGCAGGGCGCCAAGACCGCCGCGATCATCTGGGCGAACAACCCGTACGGCCAGGCGGGCAACACCGACGTCAGCAACGCCGCCAAGGGCGCCGGGATCAAGATCGTCAACTCCGAGGGCTTCGACCCGGGCAAGTTCGACTTCACCGCGCAGGCGGGCAAGGCGGCCGCCGCGAAGCCCGACACGATCTTCCTCTACGGTGCCGGCGGGTCCAGCGACGCCCTGGTGCTGAAGAGCGTCGCCGCGACGGGCTACGAGGGCCTCATCGTCGGCGACCTGGCGTACTCCTCCGACTTCGTCCCGGAGACCGCGGGCGGGAACGCCGCCGACAAGGTCGTCTCGCTGACGGCGGTCGACTACGGAAACCCCGACGAGAAGACGAAGAAGTTCCTCGACGCCTACAAGGCCAAGTTCGGTGAGGCCCCCTCGGTGCTGAGCACCTACGCCTACGTGGCGGTGCAGCTGACCGCCGCGGCCATCGAGAAGGCCCCCGAGTACACGGGCGAGGAGCTCTCCAAGGCGATCGAGTCGCTGAACTTCGAGAGCATCGTCGGCAAGCTGGCGTACACCGCCCAGTGGCGCGGCGGCCCGAACGCCGACGCCTTCAAGCCGGTCACGTTCAAGGACGGCGCATACGCGGTCCCGGACCAGGGCTGACCCCGACCAGCAGATGACGGTGGCCGGGCAACGGCCCGGCCACCGCCCTCGCCTCTAAGGAATCCGCCCGTGCGCATCATCGACCTTCTCGTCTCCGGTCTCACGCTCGGCGCCATCTACGCGCTCGTCGCCCTCGGCTTCCACCTCGTCTACCGCATGACGGGGGTGCTCGACTTCGCCCAGGGCGACAAGGTGATCATCGGTGGCCTGCTCGGCCTGACCCTGGTCAGGCAGGGCCTGGACACGATCCTGCTCGTCGCCCTGCTCGTGCTGATCGCCGGGCTGCTGCTCGGCATCGCCTACGACGCGCTCGTGATCCTGCCGACCCAGAACAACGGGCATATCGCGACGATCGCCGCGACCGTCGGGATCATGCTCGTGTTCGCCAACGGCGGCCACCTCATCTGGGGTCCGGACGGCAAGCCGTTCCCGCCCGTCCACCGCGGCGTGCTGGAGATCGGCGAGATGCGGATCGGCTACCAGGACCTGCTGATCTGGGCGGTGGTCATCGGCGTCGCGATCGGTCTCGCACTGCTGCTCGGACGGTCCCGGGTCGGCCGCGGCATGGTCGCCGCGGCGACCGACCCGCTCGCCGCCCAGGCCGTCGGCATCAACGTCTCGCGGATGCGCGCCATCGCGTTCGCGCTGGCGTTCGGGCTGGCCGCGCTCGCCGGAGTGCTGGTAGCGCCGATCACCCTCGCCGGCGGGACGCTCGGCACCGCGCTGACGCTGAAGGGCTTCACCGGCGCGGTGCTCGGCGGGCTCGCCAGCACGCGCGGCGTCATCGTGGGCGCCGTGCTGCTCGGCGTGATCGAGAGCGAGCTCGCCGCGGTCATCCCGAACAGCTATGTCGACCCGATCGTGCTGATCGCCCTGATCATCGTCCTGCTAGTAATGCCGAACGGCCTGTTCGGCCTGAGGAGGCAGCGCCTTGCCTGACAAAGCCTTCGCCCTCCGGGCCGGGCGGCACCTGGGTCCCACCGCGGTCGCCGCCGTCATCCTGCTCGGCTACGCGTTCACCAACCCGGGCGCGACCGACCTGGCCCTCGGCGTGAACATCGGCGTCGCCGCGATCGCCGCGGTCGGCCTGACCCTGACCATCGGCGGCGCGGGGCAACTCGCGCTCGGCCAGGCCGGGTTCATGGCCATCGGCGCGTACGGGACGTCCTACCTGATGCTCGACCGGGAGATGGCGTTCCTGCCCGCGCTGGTCCTCGGCGTCGTGCTGGCGCTGGTCATCGGCGTGCTCGTCGGCTACATCGCGCTGCGGCTGCACGGCCACTACCTCGCGATGGCGACGCTCGCGGTCGGCACCGGCATCCACGCGTTCCTGATGCTGCCGGGCCCGCTCGGCGGCGCGAACGGGTACGCGCCGATCCCGTTCCCGGAGATCTTCGGGTACAAGCTCCTGGACCCGCGCGACCAGTACCTGCTGGTCGCGGTCACGCTGATCCTCGTGCTGCTCGGGTCGCGATGGCTGCTGGCGGCCCGGATGGGCCGGGAACTGGCGGCGCTGCGCGACGACGAGGTCGCCGCGCGGGCGGTCGGGGTGAACATCACCGCGCGCAAGGTGCAGATCTTCGCGATCTCCGCCGCGATCGGCGCGCTGGCGGGCGGCGTCAACGCCCCGCTGCAGACCGCCATCGACCCGTCGCTGTTCTCCACGGCGATCTCGATCCAGCTGTTCGTCATGGTGATCCTCGGCGGTCTCGGCAACATCTACGGCGCGGTGTTCGGCGCGGCGCTGGTGACCTGGCTGATCGCGGAGGTGCCCGGCAGCGGCTCCTGGGCGCTGACCGTGCTCGGGGTCGTCGTTGTCGTGTTCATGGCCGTGCTGCCGGACGGGCTGTCGGGCGTGGCCCGGATCGGCCGCGCGCTGCTGGCCCGGGTGGCGCGGCGCGGGCCCGGCTCGGGGGCGGCGATCACGGAGGTGTCGAAGTGAGGACTCCGGGAACCGCGGAGGCGCGCGGCGTCACCCAGCGCTTCGGCGGGCTGACGGCCGTCTCAGACGTGAGCTTCACCGCCGCCAGGGGCGAGATCCACGGGATCATCGGCCCGAACGGCGCCGGGAAGACGACGCTGCTGAACGTGCTGAGCGGGCTGCAGCGCCCGTCCGGCGGCTCGGTGCTCATCGGCGGCGAGGACGTGACGCGCTGGCCGAGCCACCGGCTGGTCAAGCGGGCGCGGCTGGTGCGGACGTTCCAGACCGTCCGGCTGTTCGGCAGCATGTCGGTCCGGGAGAACCTGATGGTCGCGGCGCGGACGACGGCCGCCCCGGCGCAGGCCAGGGAGCGGGTCGAGGAGGTGCTCGGCCGGCTGTCGCTGGACGGGCTCGCCGGCGAGCCGGGCGCCGCGCTGTCGTACGGGCTGCAGCGGCGGGTCGAGCTCGCCCGGGTGATGGTGGCCGACCCGGCGGTGGTCCTGCTGGACGAGCCCGCCGCCGGCCTCAGCCCGCAGGAGCGCGGCGACCTCGCGGACATGCTGCGCGAGATGCGCGACTCGGGGGTCACGGTGATCCTCGTCGAGCACCACATGGACCTCGTGCACGCGGTCTGCCAGAACTGCACGGTGCTCGACTTCGGGAAGGTCATCGCCCGCGGCACGCCGGACGAGGTCACCCAGGACCCCGCCGTCCTGGAGGCGTACCTGGGCGGCCGGCACCACCGGGCGGCGGACGTCGAAGCCCCCGTTCCCACGGGCGAGGAGGACTGATGGCACAGGCGCAGGACGGCCCGCTGCTCGAACTGCGCGGCGTCGTCTACAAGTACGGGGCGATCAGCGCGCTTAAGGGCGTGGACCTGCACGTTAACCGCGGCGAGGCGGTCTGCGTCATCGGGCCGAACGGCGCGGGCAAGACGACGCTCGCGCGGCTGGCGGGCGGGCTGTACCGCCCGGCCGGGGGCGCGGTCCGGGTCAACGGCCGGCCGATGCCGCGCCAGCCGCACGAGGCGGTAGCGCGGGGCATCGGCACCGTCCTGGAGGGCCGGCACCTGTTCGTGGAGCAGACCGTCCAGACGAACCTGGAGCTCGGCTGCTACCACGGCAAGGTGCCGAAGGCGGTGGTCGAGGAGCGCCTGGAGAAGGTCATGGACCTGTTCCCGGTGCTGCGCAAGCGCGCCGGCCAGGAGACGTCGACGATGTCCGGCGGGGAGCAGCAGATGGTCGCGGTGGGCCGCGCGCTGATGGCCGAGCCGGAGATCCTCATCCTGGACGAGCCGTCCATGGGCCTCTCCCCCAAGATCACCGGTGAGGTGTTCGACGCGCTCGCGGCGCTGCGCAAGGGCGGGCTGTCGATCCTGCTCATCGAGCAGAACGCGCCGCTCGCCTTCGAGCTGGCCGACCGCGGCTACCTGCTGCGGCAGGGCGAGGTGGTGGTCGAGGGGAACATCGAGGAGCTGACCAAGGACGAAGTGGTCCGTTCGGCCTACCTGGGGGCGTGATGGGTTCGGGGACCGGGGCCCCCCTTTCGGGCGGCCCGCTCCACGCCGATCTTGAGCGGCTCTACGGCATCGCGCTGGCGGAGGCGGGCCTGCCGGGTGCGCTCTACCAGGACGCCCCGCCGGGCGGCACCTCGTCGCCCGCCGTCCCCGCCGGGCAGGCTGGGCGGGCCGGGCAGGCTTCCGACCCGGTCGCGCAGGTCGAGCGGGCGCTGGAACGCATCGCCGCCACCGACGGGGAGGTCCGGGCCTGGGCCCTCGTGGACGCCGAAGGCGCCCGCGCCGAGGCGGAGCGCAACGGCGGCCGCGGGCCGCTGCGGGGCCTTCCGGTCGGGGTGAAGGACCTCATCGACGTGGCCGGGCTGCCGACCACCGCCGGGTCCCGGCACCTCGGCGGCCCGGGCGGCGCCGCCCGATCGCGGCGCGTCCCGGCCGCCGACGCCGGCTGCGTCGCGCGGCTCCGCGCGGCCGGGGCCGTGATCGTCGGAAAGACCACCACGCACGAGTACGCGTTCGGCGGCACGACTCCACCGACCCGCAACCCGCGCGACACCGCGCGGATCCCGGGCGGTTCGTCCGGCGGTTCCGCGGCGGCCGTCGCCGCCGGGCACGTACGGCTCGCCCTCGGCAGCGACACCGCCGGATCGGTGCGGATTCCCGCGGCCTACTGCGGGACGGCCGGGTTCGTCCCGTCCCCCGGGCGGCTCCCCGGCGACGGCGTGCTGCCGCTCGCCTGGTCGCTGGACCGGGTCGGACTGATCGCCGCGACGGCCGGCGACATCGCGCTGTCGGCGTCCGCCCTGGAGATCATCCCCCCGGCGGGCGGCGCGGCCCGTCCCGCCGGGTTCCAGGGGCTGCGGGTCGGCGTGCCCGCGGGAACGCTGGACGAGCCGATCGACCCCGACATCGGCGCGGCCTTCGAGCGCGCCCTCGCCACCGTCCGCGATCTGGGCGGTGACGTCGTCGACGTGGCGATCCCGCACGGCTGGGCCGCCGTCACCGCGGGCATGACGATCATCCTCGGGGAGTGCCTCGACTACCACCGCGAGCGGCTCGGCCGCGGCGGCGGCGAGCTGTTCGGCGCCGACGTGCGCGCCATGCTCGACCTCGCGCAGGAGGTCCCCGCCGGTGCCTACGTCCGGGCGCAGCGGGTGCGCCACCTCCTGCGCGGCGAGGCGCTGGCGGCGCTGTCCGGCGTCGACCTCCTCGCGATGCCCACGATGCCTTGCGTCGCCCCTAGGGCGGACGCCGTCGCCGACGGGTGGGTCCCGGTCGGCGGAACGGAGGTGACCATGGCCGCCGCGCATCTGCGGTACAACGTCCTGGCGAACCTGGCCGCGCTCCCCTGCGGGACGCAGCCGCTCGGCACCGACCGGGACGGCCTGCCGATCGGCCTGCAGTGGATCGCCGCTCCCGGCCGTGACGAGACACTGGTCAGCGCGATGACGACGTTCGCGCCGAGCACGCCCCAGGCCCATGTCCGCTAGCAACCGGGTCATCGACTCCCTCCGGCTCGACGACACGTTCCTCGGCGAAGAGCACCGCGCGCTGCGGGGCGTCCTGCGGCGGTTCGTGCAGGACCGCATCGTCCCGCGCGCGGCCGAGTGGGAGTCGGCGCTGCGGATCCCGGCCGAGGTGTTCACGGAGCTCGGCGCGCTGGGCTTCCTCGGCCTGTCGTTCCCGGCCGAGCACGGCGGGGGCGGCGCGGGCACGCGCGGCGCGGTCGTCTTCAACGAGGAGCTGGGACGCTCCACGTTCGGGGGCGTGGCCACCTCGATCTCGGTGCACACCGACTACTCCGCGCTCCACGTGTCCCGCGCGGGCGACGACGAGCAGCGGCGCCGGTTCCTCCCCGACATCCTGTCCGGCCGGAAGATCTGCGCGCTGGCCGTCACCGAGCCCGACGCGAGCTCCGACCTGACCCGGCTCACCGTCCGCGCACGCCGGGACGGGGACGCCTACGTCCTCGACGGCCGCAAGACGTTCATCACGAACGCGAACATCGCCGGCCTGTTCTTCGTCGTCGCCCGGACCGGCGAGCCCGGACGGCACGGGCTCTCGCTGTTCGTCGTGGAGCGCGGCACGCCCGGCCTGGGCAACGGCCGGACGTTCGAGAAGACCGGCTGGCGCTCCTCCGACACCGGTGAGCTGGTGTTCGACGGCTGCCGCATCCCCGCGCGCAACCGCCTGGGCGAGGAGGGGGAGGGCTTCCGCTGGATGATGCGGGGCCTCGACCACGAGCGGATCGGCCTGGCCGCGCAGGCGGTCGGCCTGGGCGAGGCCGCCCTCGCCGAGACGGCCGCCTGGCTGCACACGCGGCCCGCCTACGGCGGGAGGCTCTGGGACCTGCAGGCCCTCCGGCACGAGATGGCCCGGCTGACGGCCCGCCTCGCGTCGGCCAAGACCCTGCTCTACCACACGGCCGCGCTGGCGGACGCCGGCCAGGACCCCCGCACGCACGCGGCGGTGCTGAAGTCCTCGGTCCCGGAGATCGTCAACGAGCTGGCGTACAAGTGCGTCCAGTTCAACGGCGGCAACGGGTTCGTCCAGGGATCCGCCGTCGAGCGGATCGCCCGGGACAGCCGCTTCCTGGCCATCGGCGGCGGGTCGACCGAGGTCATGCTCGACGAGATCGCCCGGCTGCTATGACGCCGGCTCCCGTGACCGGCCGCTCCTCAGCGCTGCCAGAACTCGAAGGACGCGCCATAACGGGAGCGCAGCCCGAGCCGGGGACCCTCGGCGGTCTCGACGATGCCGGTCGAGGCGCCGTGGTCCCCGGCGGCGAGCCGCGCGGCGAGCGCTTCGAGGTCGTCCATCGCGCAGCCCGCGACGACCCGCGGATACGCGTGCGGCGGCCGGTGCGCCGCCGGGACAACGTGCTGGAGGAACTCCAGCCGGGCGTTGCGGGACGCCGGTCCGCGGGCGATGACCGCGTCGAAGCCGTCACCGGGCGCCAGCCCGAGCAGCTGCTCCACCCCGGGGCCGTCGAAACGGTCGTCGAAGTAGATGCGGCCGCCGAGGACGTCTTCCACGAACGCCCGCGCTCCCGGCAGGTCAGCAGTGGCGAACACGACGGCGTTGACCTCGCTGACGTCCTCCTCGGGCCGCTCCCCGAGCACGCACCGCGTCCGGCCCTCCCGGTACTGGACGAACGCGTGGCGCAGGCCCGAGCGCGTCTGGTCCAGCAGCCGCTCCCTGACCGGGTACTCGGTGCCGGGCAGGAGGTAGTCGACCGGATCGCTGACGAACGTCCACCCCTGCTTCCCCACGGCGTCCTCGGTGGCGTCCGGGCGGCGCAGGTAGAAGTCGAGGGCGTAGGGCCCGGGACGGTCGGGGAGGCCGGCTGCGTCGGGGCGCGGCAGGCCGGGCACCTCCACGAGCCTGATCCACCCGCCCTTGCTCTGGGGCTTGCCGAGCAGGACCGACTCCGCGGGCGGCGAGGGAAGGCCCCACAGGCGCGCCCGAAGCGCGGGCTCCTGGACGGACCCCTCCTCGATGACCTCGAAGCCCATCGCGTCCGCGTACAGGTCGAGCAGGGGGCCGATGTCGGCCGCCGGCAGGACCACGATGTCGATTCCGTCGAACATTTCCCCGACCCCCATCGCCGTCGCCGCGTCGCAAGCGCGACTGACGGAATAAAGTCTGACGTATTGCAACCAACGGTATCAAGCCATCAGATCGAACTGTGGGCGATGCCACCTCCACGGTCAGCGGCCATGCGGCCTGCATTCGGTAGGGTGTCGGAGGTTTTCCGCCATGGGCTCCGGGACCCGCAACGCGGGCCGGAGCCGCACATCCCACTGCGGCGCCCCCTCCGGCGGCCACGGCACGGCGTGATGTCTGATGTATGCTCAGCCATGCTGTGAGTCCCGGTGGCGCGGAGTTCCCGACTCAAGAATCAGCACCTCGAAGCCAGACCAGGGGGACAGCGACGTGTCCAGCACCAAAGGCAACAACTCCGGCCGTTCCGGCACGGGGACGGCGACCGCGCTGCCGGTCAGCCGGCTGCGCCCGGCCTACCAGCAGGTCGCCGACCAGCTGCGTGAGCTGATCCTGGACGGGTCCCTCGCCCCCGGCGACCGCCTTCCGCCGGAGGGCGAGATCGGCGGCAACTTCGGGGTGAGCCGCAGCACGGTCCGCGAGGCGCTGCGCGTGCTGGCCTCGCAGGGCCTGGTGAAGACGGTCCGCGGCACCACCGGCGGCACGTTCGTCTCGCACATCGAGCCCGACCAGATCAGCGACTTCCTGGAGGCCGGCATCGGGCTGATGTCGGGCTCGGCGGCGCTGCCGCTGTCGGCGATCCTCGAAGCCCGCGAGTTGCTGGAGGTCCCCGCGACCGCCATCGCGGCCGAGCGGCGCGAGCAGCGCCACCTCGACGCGCTGCACGCCGCGATGGAGCGCGAGAAGCGCTCCCGGGGCCGGAGCATCAAGTTCCAGGAGCACCGGCACTTCCACGGCATCATCATGGAGGCGACCGGGAACGGACTGCTCACGATGATGACGCAGCCGGTCTTCCACGTGCTGCGGACGCGGTTCCTGAACGCCGACTCCCCCGCCGAGTTCTGGTCGCAGGTCGACGACCAGCACGAGCAGGTCATCAGCCTGCTCGAAGCCGGCGACGGCGAGGCGGCCTCCGCCGCCATGCGCGACCACCTGCGCTACATCCGCGTCGCCTACAGGGAAGCCTGACGCGCGTCGCAGGCCGGCCGGGCACGGCCCCCGGAAGCCGCGCCCGGCCGAGTCCCTGCGGCGGGGGGCGTGCCACGCCGGCCGCGCCGTGACCAGGTCCGGGTGAACACGGCGCTACTGCGGCGATCAGGCCCAGGTGGGCGGGCGGTTCTCGCGGTAGGCGCGGAAGCCCTCCTGGCCGTCGGAGTCCGCCGGCGTCACGTAGGAGACGAACTCCTCGATCTCGGGGACGACCGCCTCCGCGAGGGGGAGCCCCTCGACCGCGGCGAACTGGCGCTTCATCGCGGCCATGCAGGCGCGCGGCCGCCCGGCGAGGGTGGCGGCGAGCCCGTCCACGGCGGCGTCGAGTTCACCGGCGGGGACGGCCTTGAGCGCGATGCCGAGTTCGACCGCCTCCGCGGCGGGAATCCACCGGCCGGTGAGGAAGATCTCCCTGGCCCGCTGGCGGCCGACGATCCGGGGCAGCCGCGCGGTGGAGCCGCCCGCGGGGATGACGCCGAACTCGGCGTGCGCGTCGGCGATCCGCGCGGAGTCCGCGATCAGCACCAGGTCGCACGCCAGCAGCACCTCGAAGCCGCCGGCCCGGGCCAGCCCGTTGACGGAGGCGATCACCGGCATCGGCAGGCGTTCCAGCCGCAGGGTGAGCGCCGCGAGCCGCTTGGCGATGCGCTCCCACACGGCCGGGTCGGCGAACGCCTCGTCCAGCAGCGCCAGGTCGAGGCCCACGCTGAACGCGCGGCCCGTCCCGCCGATGACGAGGACGCGGACGCCGGGGTCGGCCTCGGCCGCGTCGATCGCGGCCTCCAGATCGTCGAACGCCCGCTCGGTCAGGCTGTTCAGGGCATCGGGGCGGGTGAACATGATGCGCGCCACCCTGCCCGTCACCTCAAGGGTCATGGTCTCCAGCGTCGGCACGGCAACCCCGCCCTCCTCCGGACGGCCAAGGCCGGTCCGGCATATATCTGATGTATCAATCGGGATGAGTATCCGCACGTCCGTCCTGCCAGTCAACTCCGGTACGGCCCCACGGGGCAACTACGGCCGCACAGGCGAAGGAGGAGGTGCAGTCCGGAGACCGACTCGGCCGAGAGGCCCCCGAACTTGGACATCGGCCGTGACCTTGCCTTAGAATCAATATGTCAGACCTTAACGGCACCACGGCGATGCGAGAGGACGGCCATGACGCTCCAGGACGGCTGGAACGGACGGTTCTACGAGGACTTCCAGGTGGGCGACGTCTACCGGCATCCCCTCGGGCGCACGGTCACCGAGAGCGACAACACCTGGTTCACGCTGCTGACGATGAACACGAACCAGATGCACTTCAACGGCGAGTACGCAGCGAAGTCCGAGTTCGGCAAGCCGCTGGTCGTGTCCACCCTCACTGTGGCGATCGCCGTCGGGCAGAGCGTCACCGACACCACGCAGAACGCGTTCGCCAACCTCGGCTGGGAGGACATCAAGCTCCCCCACCCCGTCTTCGCCGGCGACACGCTGTTCAGCGAGTCGATCGTGCTGGAGAAGCGCGAGTCGTCGAGCCGCCCGCACGCCGGCATCGTCACCATCCGCACCCGCACCCTGAACCAGGACGGGGACGAGGTCTGCACGTTCCGCCGCACCTTCTACGTCTACAAGCGAGGCGCCGAGCAGCTGGCCGAGCTGTTCCCCGAGGCGAAGAAGCCGCTCACCCTCGACGCCGAGGAAGGACGCGCATGAGGATCACGTTCGCGCCCTGGGGGGAGACCCTCGCGGAGCTGACCGACGCGGCCCGCCGCGCCGAGGCCGGCGGCGCCGAGGTCATCTGGGTGCCCGAGCTGCACCGCAGCGCCACGGTCGCCGCCGCCGCGCTCGCCGCCGCGACCGAGCGGGCGCGGATCGGCACCGGCATCGCGCTCGCGTTCACCCGCAGCCCCATGATCACCGCGATGGAGGCGCTGGACCTGGACGAGCTGTCCGAGGGGCGGTTCATCCTCGGCCTCGGGTCCGGTGTGCAGCGGCTCAACGAGGACTGGCACAACGTGCCGTTCGGCAAGCCCGTCCGGCACATGCGCGAGGTCGTCCGCAACGTCCGCCACTTCTGGGAGACGTGCACGACCGGTGAGCCCATCGACCTGCCGGGCGAGGAGGAGCCGATGCGGATCCGCGGCTACCAGCGCCCGTTCGCCGTCCCGCGCACCGGCATCCCCGTCCACCTCGCCGCGATGGGCCCGGCCATGACCCGGCTCGCCGGGGAGATCGGCGACGGCTGGATCAGCCACGAGCTGTGCTCGCCGCGCTACCTCGCCGAGCGGGTGCTGCCGGAACTGGAGGCCGGGATCGCCCGGGCCGAGGGCAAGCGGCGCGAAGACGTCGACGTCGTCGTCTCCGCGTGCTGCTCGGTGTCGGACGACCGCGCCACCGCGCTGCGCCGCGTCTCCGGGCTCGTCGGCTTCTACGCCAGCGTCCGCACCTACGCCGACTTCTTCGAGTTCCACGGGCTGGCCGAGCAGCAGCAGGCGGTGATCGACGCGTTCCGCAGCGGCACCGGCGCCGAGCACCTCGCCGAGACGGTCTCCGCCGACATGATCGACGCGCTCACGATGGCGGGCGGGCGCGCGGAGGTCGCCGAGCGCATCGCCGCCTACGAGGGCCTCGCCGACTCGGTGAAGCTCAGCCCGCCGACCCACGGCCTCAGCGCCGCCGAGACCCGCGCGGCCCAGGACGAACTCCTGGCGCTGCTGCCCGACCTCACAGGGAGCGCTCCGTGAGACCTCTGGAAGACGTCCGCATCATCGCCGTCGAGCAGTACGGTGCCGGCCCGTTCGGCAGCGTGCACCTGGCCGACCTCGGCGCCGAGGTGATCAAGATCGAGGAGCCCCGGTCCGGCGGCGACGTCGGGCGCTACGTCCCCCCGTACGGGGAGGGCGAGGACTCCCTGTTCTTCGAGACGTTCAACCGCAACAAGCGCAGCCTGTCCCTCGACCTGTCGACGGACGCGGGCCGCCAGGTCTTCGAGGACCTCGTGAAGGTGTCCGACGTCGTGTACTCCAACCTGCGCGGCGACGTCCCGAGGAAGATCGGCATCACCTACGACGACCTGAAGCACCTGAACCCGGCCATCGTGTGCTGCTCGCTGACGGGGTTCGGCATGACGGGGCCGCGCAGCAAGGAGCCGGGCTACGACTACGTCCTCCAGGGCCTCGCCGGCTGGATGGACCTGACCGGTGAGCCCGACGGCCCGCCCACCAAGTCGGGGCTGTCGCTGGTCGACTACTCCGGCGGGTTCGTCGCCGCGATCTCACTGCTGGCCGGGCTGCACGCGGCGCGCCGCGACGGCGTCGGCATGGACTGCGACGTCAGCCTGTACGACACCGCGATCGGGCTGCTGACCTACCCGGCGGTCTGGCACCTGAACGCCGGGTTCACGCCGGAGCGGACGCGCCACTCCGCGCACCCGTCGCTGGTGCCGTTCCAGGCGTTCGAGGCGAGCGACGGCTGGTTCATCGTCGGCTGCGCGAAGGAGAAGTTCTGGACGCGGCTGGCCTCCGTCGTGGGCCGCCCCGAGTGGGCCGAGCCCGAGTCGGGGTTCGGCTCGTTCGCCGACCGGCGGCGCAACAAGGACACGCTGATCCCGCTCCTGGAGGAGATCTTCCGGCAGCGCACCGTGGACGCATGGCTGGAGCAGCTGTACGCCGCGTCCATCCCCTGCGGCCCCATCAACGACGTCGAGCAGGCCATGCAGGAGGAGCACACCAAGGCCCGCGGGCTGCGGGTGACCACCGAGCACCCGCGGTTCGGGACGGTGGAGCAGATCGCCTCGCCGGTCCGGGTGGGCTCCGAGCCGCCCGAGTACCGCAGGGCGCCGCGCCGCAACGAGGACTTCGACCTGGTCGTCCGGGAGATCGCCGGGTATGACGACGCCACGGTGGAGCGGCTGCGGGCCGGAGGGGCGTTCGGCGACGCGCCCGCCGAACGCGGCGCGCCCGCCGCGTCCGCCGACACCGAGCCGGAGGCGGCGTCGCGATGATCGCACGGGAGCTGGCCGCCTGGGCGCTCGGCCTGGCCGAGGTGCCCGGGCCGGTGAGCGCCGCCGCGACCCGGCACCTGCTCGACGGGTTCGGCACCGCGCTCGGCGCCCTCCGGACGGGCGCGGCGGCGCCCGCGATCGAGGTGGCGCGGGGGCTCGGCGGCCCGCCGGAGGCGGCGGTGCTCGGCACCGGCGAGCTGCTGTCGGCGCCCGCCGCCGCGCTCGCGAACGGCACGCTCGTGCACGCCCTCGACTTCGACGACACGCACGCGGGCGGGCTGGTGCACGCGACCGCCGTCGTGCTGCCCGCCGCGTTCGCCGTCGGCCAGCAGACCGGCGCCTCCGGGCGGGAGATCCTGCTCACGGCGGTCGCCGGGTACGAGACGGCCTGCCGCGTCGCGGCCGCCGCGCCGCACGGCTTCCACGCCCGCGGCCTGCACGCGACCATGGTCGCCGGGGTCTTCTCCTCCGCCCTGGTCGCCGCGCGGCTCCTGCGGCTGGACGAGGCGCGGGCGGTCGACGCGCTCGGCATCGCGGGCAGCCAGGCGGGCGGCCTGCTCGCCTTCCTCGGCACCGGCGCGTCCACCAAGCAGCTGCACCCGGGCTTCGCGGCACAGTCCGGGATCACCGCGGCGCGGCTCGCGGCGGCGGGCGCGACCGGGCCGGAGACCGTCTTCGACGGCCCGCACGGCGTGTTCGACGCCCTCTCCGGCAAACCCGCCGACCCGGCCTCCATCGTCGCCGGGCTCGGGGAGCGCTGGGAGACCACCCGGATCGGGATCAAGCCGTACGCGGCGTGCCAGCTGTCGCACGCCACCATCGACGCGGTCCTGGACGCGATGGCCCGCGAGCGGCTCGTCCCGGACGAGATCGCGAGCATCCACGCCGTGGTCCACCCGGACTCGGCGCCGACCGTCTGCGACACCTCCCGCGACCTGACCCGGCCCGCGACCCCCTACGCGGCGAAGTTCTCGCTGCCCTGGACGGTCGCGGCGCTGATCACCGACGGGGGGCTGGCGCTGGACACGTTCGCGCCGGGCTCGATCGCCCGGCCCGAGGTGACCCGGCTCGCCGCACGCGTCCGCTGGGACGTCACCGGCCCGCCCGGCGTCGCCGCCGCCGACGCGCCCGGCCGCGTCACGATCACCCTCGCCGACGGCCGCGAGGTGGCGGGTTCGGTACCGCGCAGCGCGGGCGGCGGCGACCGCCCGCTCGGCCGCGCGGCACTGCTCGCCAAGTTCGAGGGCGCCGCCGGCGTCCCGGCGGCGGAGGCGGAGGGGTTCGCGCGGATCGTCGAGTCGCTCGGCGAGCAGCCCGGCGCCGCCGCCGTCATGCGGGCCGCCGCCGGCCTCGCCCAGTTCAACCGGCAGGAGAACCAATGACACTGCAAGCGATCAAGCCCGCCGTCTTCCCGTGGTTCCCCTACGAGGGGTTCACGTTCTGCCTCGGGCTGTCGGAGGACGCAGGCGCGTGGTCGTCCGGGCACACCGCCGCCGCGTTCGACGAGGCGGTCGGGAAGATGACCGTCTCCGGGACGATGACCGAGCAGGCGCGGACCGCCTACAAGAAGACCATGACGATCATCGAGGCGGCCGGGTACGGCCCGGACGACGTCGTGCACGTGACGGAGAACGTCACGATCGCCGGGCTGGCCGACTACGAGGCGGCCGCCGCCGTCCGCAGGGAGGTCTTCGGCGAGCACCGGCCCACGGTGACGACGGTGGTCGTGGAGCGGCTCGTCCGGTCCGCCGCGCTGCTGGAGGTCGAACTGCACGCCGTCCGCGGGGGCGGCGCCGAACTGCTCGCCGCGAGCGAGCCGCGCGAGGCCGGGACGTGGGCTCCCTCGCCGGTCCGCGAGGGCCACGACGGCACGGTGCACCTGCCGACCATGGTCCCGGTGGACGAGTCGGGCGACGTCGTCAGCCCCGGCGACTTCGTCGGCCAGTACGCCTACTGCCTCGACCGGGCGGACGCGATGCTCCGCAAGGCGGGCCTGTCGCTCGACAACGCGGTGACGACCTACGACTACTCGACGCCCGCCACGCGCGAGGTGTACCGCAAGACCCACCGCGTCCGGAAGGAGCGGCTCGGCGGCGCGGGCATGTACCCGGGAGCCGGCGGCATCCTGATGAGCCGGCTGCACCACCCCGAGTCGCTCGTCGCGATCGACGTCACCGCGTCGCGGCACCCGCTCGAACTGGTGAACCCGGGCTGGTCGCGGTACGACACGCTGACCTACGCGCCGGGCGTCCGCGCGGGACGCACCCTGTTCATGTCCGGGTTCGGGGCGCTCGACATGGAGACGCAGGAGGCGCTGCACCCCGGCGACATCGGGGCGCAGGCGGAGGTCACCTACGGCTCCGTCCTGCACCTGCTGGAGTACGCGGGCCTCGGCCCGGCGGACCTGCTGTCGACCATCGAGTTCTGCGTCGAGTCGGCGCTGCGGCAGTACCGCGCGGTCGCGCCCGTCCGGGAGCGGCTGCTGTCGCCGCCCTGGCCGGCGTCGACCGGGGCGATCTGCAAGGCGCTGCTGCGGCCGGAGTTCCTCCTGGAGGTGTTCCCGACCGCCCTGTACCCAGAGGGCGCCCCCACCGTGAAGGACGCGTCATGACGCTGCTCACCGACGAGATGCGCGCGCTCGTCGGCCGGAGGAAGGTCTACACCGCGCCCGAGCCGCTCGGCGCCGCGGCGGGCCGCTACTTCGGGCTGGCGATCGGCGACCACAACCCGCTGTACTCCGACCCGGAGTACGCGCGGGCGCAGGGCCTGGCCGACGTGACCGCGCCGCCGACGCTGATCTGCGAGACGAACCAGTACGCGAACCTGCCGATCGACCCGGACGGCCACGCGGGCCACAACTGGGGCATCCGGCTCCCCGGCACCCGGCAGGTCCGCGGCGGCAACCGCTACGTGTTCCACCGCCGGATCCTCCCGTCCGACATCGTCACCGCCACCTGGGAGATCACCGAGGTGGCCGGCAAGCGGAACCGGGCGGGCGCGGAGATGCTGATCATCACCTCGCGGGCGACGTACACGCAGCAGGACGGGGACCTGCTCGCGGAGAACGAGGAGACCATCATCTACGTATCGCTGGAGGCGGGGGCATGACCGCCGCGACGGCAACGCACCGGGCCGGGGAGACGGTGCCCCCGCTGGAACGCACGATCACCTTCCCGGAGATGATCGCCTACGCGGGGGCCACCTGGGACTGGTACCGGCTGCACTACGACCTGGACTTCATCAAGGCGTCCGCGCTGCCCGGCGTGGTCGTGGACGGCCAGGTGTTCGGCGCCCTCCTGGTCGAGCAGATCCAGGACTGGCTCGGCCCGCAGTGCTTCGTCCACACGCTGGAGTTCAACTTCAAGGCGCTGGTGTTCGCGGAGGAGACCGTCCGCTGCGAGGGCACGGTCACCGGGGCCGGTGCCGGCCACCTCGACCTCGACCTCCGGGTGGTCGTCGTCGGCGACGGCGGCGAGGTCGACCGCGTCGCGGTCGCCCCGGCGAGCGCCCGGGTCCTGCTCGGCACGGCCGACGGGCCGGGCGGGAAGGAGGCACGATGAGCACGGGTGTCGCGATCGTCGGCGCCGCCGAGTGCGACCTCGGCGTGACGAACCGGTCGATCCTCGGGCTCCAGGCGCAGGCGGTCTCGCGGGCGCTGGCCGACGCGGGCCTCGGCCTGCGCGACGTCGACGGCATCGCCACGACCGGCGTGTCCCGGTTCTCGGCGACCCAGCTCGCCGACTACTTCGGCATCGAGCCGCGCTGGACGGACTCGACGTACGCGGGCGGCTCGGTGTACGAGATGTTCGTCGCCCGCGCCGCCCAGGCGATCCAGGCGGGGCAGGCCGAGACCGTCGTGATCACCTTCGCGTCCAACCAGCGGTCGGCACGGTCCCGCTCGCTCGGCGGCGTCATCGAGGACCACACGCCCGAGGCGCAGTTCGAGACGCCGTACGGGCCGCTGTTCCCGCTGTCGTACTACGCGATGGCCGCGCAGCGGTACCTGCACGCCTACGGCAAGACCCGCGAGCAGCTCGCGGAGATCGCGGTGGCCGCGCGGGAGTGGGCGCTGCTGAACCCGGCCGCGTTCCGCTACGGCAAGGGCCCGCTCACCGCGGACGACGTGCTCGGCTCGGCGATGATCTCCAGCCCGCTCACCGCGCTGGACTCCTGCCTCGTCACCGACGGCGGCGGCGCGATCGTCCTCACCTCGCTGGAACGCGCCCGCGACCTGCGCCGCACGCCCGTCGAGGTGCTCGGGTACGGCGAGCGGACGACCAACACCTCGATGACCGCGGTGCCCGACCCGACCGTCACCGGCGCGGTCGGCTCCGGTGCCGACGCGTTCGCCCGCGCCGGCGTCACCCCGGCCGACATCGACGTCGTGCAGGTGTACGACTCGTTCACGATCACGGTCGCGCTGACGCTGGAGGGGCTCGGCTTCTGCGGGCGCGGCGAGGCCCTCGACTGGATCGCCGGCGGCCGGATCAGGCCCGGCGGCGCCTTCCCGCTCAACACCTCGGGCGGCGGCCTGTCCTACTGCCACCCGGGCCAGTTCGGAATCCTGCTGCTGGTCGAGGCGGTGCGGCAGCTGCGCGGCGAGTGCGGGGACCGGCAGGTCCCGGACGCGCGGCTCGCGGTCGCGCACGGCACGGGCGGGATCCTGTCGACGCACGCCACGGTGGTGCTGGGGGTGGACCGATGACCGGCCTCGACGGCTTCAAGCCCGGCGTCCCGGCGCCCGACGAGATCACGGGCCCCTGGTGGGAGGCGACGCGGGAGCACCGCCTCGTCCTGCAGACCTGCGCGCGCTGTGTCCGGGAGGGCCGGCCGGGCGCGCAGCATCCGCCGCGTCCGCTCTGCGTTCACTGCGGGTCGGACGACGAACTCGACTGGGCCGGGTCCGCCGGCACGGGCGTCGTGGACTCCTTCACGGTGGTGCACCGCGCGCCGCGCCCGGACCTCGCCGTCCCGTACGTGATCGCCCGGGTCCGGCTGGACGAGGGGGTCGTCCTCCTCACCCGCCTCCAGGGGCGGGACCCGGATGAATGGCGCATCGACGACCCGGTCCGGGTCGCCTGGGTCGACCTCGACGACGGACGCGCCCTGCCGGTTTTCGTCCCGGGCGCGGCGTCCGCCGCACCGTCGTCCCCTGAGACCAAGGAAGGCAACTAGTGGATTTCCAGCTCAACGAGGAACAGCGCGAGTTCCGCGCCGTCCTGCGCGACTTCGTGGACAACGAGATCATCCCGGTGGCGCGCGACTGGGAGCAGTCCGGCCGCTACCCCACCGAGATCGTCAAGGGCATGCGGGACATGGGGCTGTTCGGGATCACCGTCCCGGAGGAGTACGGCGGCCTCGACCTCGACCCCGTCTCGTTCGCGCTGGTCTTCGAGGAGATCGCGCGCGGCTGGATGGGCATCGCCGGCATCCTCGGCAGCCACTCGCTGGCCTGCCGCATGATCGCGATGCGCGGCACCGAGGAGCAGAAGAACAGGTACCTGCCGGGCCTCGCGTCCGGTGAGCGCCGGACCGGCATCGGTCTCACCGAGCCGGACGCGGGCACCGACCTGCAGGGCATCCGCACCACGGCCCGGCTGGAGGGCGACCACTACGTCGTCAACGGGTCCAAGATGTGGATCACCAACGCGCGGTACGCGGACCCGCTGCCGGTGCTGGTGAAGACCGACCCGACCGCGACCCCGGCGCACAAGGGCATGAGCATCCTGCTCGTGGACGCCGGCACCGAGGGCTACCAGATCACCAAGGACATCCCGAAGCTCGGCTACAAGGGCACGGAGTCCTGCGAGATCGTCCTGGACAACGTGCGGGTGCCGAAGGAGAACCTCCTCGGCGGCGTCGAGGGCAAGGGCATGCAGCACGCGCTGTCCGCGCTGGAGTGGGGCCGGGTCAACATCGCCGCCCGCTCGGTCGGCATCGCCCAGCGCGCCCACGACGAGGCCCTCGCCTACGCGGGGCAGCGCAAGGCGTTCGGGCAGCCCATCGGCGAGTTCCAGGCCGTGCAGCTGCAGCTCGCGAGCGTGGCGACCCAGCTCCAGGCCGCCCGGCTCATGGCCTACTTCGCGGCGGACGCGGTCCGGCGGGGCCGCGCCGACGGGCAGACCGGCATGGCGAAGATCTTCTGCTCCGAGGTCGCGCTGCAGGCGTCGATCGAGGCGATGAAGGTCCACGGCGGCTACGGCTACTCCACCGAGTACGAGGTGGAGCGGCTCTACCGCGACGCGATCCTGATGAGCATCGGGGAGGGCACCAACGACGTCCTGCGGACGGTGGTGGCCAAGTCCCTGCTGCGCGGCGAGACGGTCGTGCGATGACGGTCGGCCGGCTGCCCCGCAGTTACCTCTACGTGCCGGGCAACGCCCCGGACAAGCTCGGCAAGGCGCTCACCCGCGGCGCGGACGCACTGATCGTCGACCTGGAGGACGCGGTCCCGCCGGCCGGCAAGGACGCGGCGCGCCGCGCGGTCGCCGGCTGGCTGCGGTCGCGGCCCGCGGCCGGCGGCACCGAGCTGTGGGTGCGGATCAACGGCGGCGAGACGGGGCACGAGGACGTGCGGGCGCTCGCCGGGCTGCCCCGGCTGACCGGGCTCGTGCTCGCCAAGGCCGAGGACGCCGGGCAGGTCGCGGGGATCGCCGGGCTGCTGGCCGGCCTCGGGGACGTGACGACCCTGCTCATGCCGCTGCTGGAGACCGCGGGGGCGATCCTGGACGTCCGGGACATCGCCCGGGCGCCCAGGGTCCACCGGCTCCAGATCGGCGAGGTGGACCTGGCCGCCGACGCGGGGCTCGCCCCCGGCCCGGACGACGCGGAACTGGCGTTCGCCCGGAGCATGACCGTCATGGCCGGCGCCGCCGCGGGGCTCGCCCCGCCGGTCGGCCCGGTGTCGACGATCACCGCCGATCCGGCGGCGCTCGCGGAGTCCACCGAGCGGGTCCGGCGGCAGGGCTTCGCGGGGCGGGCGTGCATCCACCCCGCGCAGCTCCCGGTCGTGCACGAGGTGTTCACGCCGTCGGCGCCGGAGGTCGCGCGGGCGAAGGACGTCCTGGCGCGGTACGAGGCGGCGGCGGCCGCCGGGTCGGGCGTCGTGCTGGACGCCGACGGCCGGCTGATCGACGCGGCCGTGATCCGGCTGGCGCGCCGCACCCTGGCCACCTCCGGACTCGGCCCGATCATCACACCGAAATAAATCAGACATATAACTGACATACCCTGCACCAGGCAGGGTCAAGTCACTCAACCGTGGTCGAGAGATAGATCAGACGGCACTTGTAGAACGCAAGTAGCAAGGGAAAGAGGCGGGCAGCCATGGCACAGATGAACATCGCCAGCGGGATCCGCGAGTTCGCGCACAGCGCGCCGCGTGCCACAGCACTGATCGACGGGGACCGGAGGCTGACGTTCGCCGAGCTGGACGACCGCAGCAACCGCGTCGCCGGCCTGCTCGTGGACGCGGGGTTCACCCCCGGCGACCGCGTGGCCGTGCTGCTCGGCAACCAGCTGGAGTACGTGGAGGTCGCCGCGGGCGCGGCGAAGGCCGGGGTGGCGATGGTCCCGCTGAACCCGCGCGGCACCGCCGCCGAGCACGGCTCGCTGATCGAGCGGTCCGGCGCGACCGGCCTGATCGCCGACGCGGTCTTCCAGGACAGCGTGCCCGAACTGGTCGAGGACCTGCCCCTCGCCCTCGCCCTCGGCTCGCTGGACTGGGGCCGTCCCTACGACCAGGCCCTCGCGGGGGCGCGAGCGGTCGACCCGCGCGTCGAGGTCAGCGAGACCGAGCCGTTCTGCGTGCAGTACACGTCCGGGACGACGGGACAGCCGAAGGGCGCCCTGCTCACCCACCGGTCCCGGGTCCTCACCATGTTCGGCTGCGCGGTCGACTTCGGCGTCGGCCCCGGCAGGCGGACCGCGGCGGTCGCGCCGATGGCGCTCGGCGCCGGGTTCTGCTTCGCCTACGCGGGTCCGTTCATGGGCGGGCAGACGTCCATGCTGCGCCGCTGGGACCCCGAGGAGCTGCTCCACATGATCGAGCGCGACCGGCTCCAGACGATCTTCCTGGTGCCGACGCACGCGCTGATGCTGCGGCAGGTCATGGAGCAGTCGCCGCGCAGGTGGGACCTGTCCAGCCTGGAGACCCTGTACTTCAACGCCGCCGCGCTGCCGGTGCCGCTGAAGGAATGGGTGATCGAGACGTTCCCGCACGTCGGCGTGCACGAGGTGTACGGCTCCACCGAGGCGGGCATCGTGACGAACCTGCGGCCCCACGACGCGCTCCGCAAGGCCGGGTCGGTCGGGCACCCGTGGTGGATGACCGACGTGAAGCTGCTCGACGAGGACGGCCGGGAGGTCGGGCCGGGCGAGTCGGGCGAGCTGTTCGGGTACTCCCCGTTCAACATGATCGGCTACCTGGACGACCCCGAGGCCACCGCCGAGGCGATCCGGCCGGACGGCTACCTGTCCTCCGGGGACATCGCCGTCCGCGACGAGGAGGGCTTCATCAGCATCGTCGACCGCAAGAAGGACATGATCATCTCTGGCGCGGCGAACATCTACCCGCGCGAGATCGAGGGCGTCCTGCACCACTGCGACGGCGTCGCCGAGGTCGCCGTCGTCGGCCTGCCCGACGAGAAGTGGGGCGAGACGGTCGCCGCGTTCGTCGTGCCGCGCGACGGGGCAGGACTCGACTTCGCCGCCATGGAGGCGGCCGTCCGCGAGCGGCTCGCGGGCTACAAGGCCCCGAGAGTGTGGAAGGCCGTGGACGAGTTGCCGAAGAACGCCAACGGCAAGATCCTCAAGCGGGTCATCCGCGACACCTACGGAGCGTGAGCACGTGACCGCCCTGAAGCCCGTCCTGCCCGCGGCGTTCGCCGCGGGTGCCACGCTGCGCACCCCGGGCCGCACCCTCACGTCCGGCGACTTCGCCGCGATCATCAACGCGACGTGGGAGAACGGCCCCCTGCACACCGACGACGAGTACATGTCCGGAACCGGGTTCGGCCGCCGCATCCTCGGCGGCCCCTGCCTGCTCGCGATCGCGGCCGGGCTGAGCTCGCCCACGATGTACGCGAGCTGGGCGGCGGCGGGCCTCGACTGCCACGCGGCCCTCGGCATCGACGAGGTCCGCTACGAGGCACCGGTGTTCGAGAACGACACGATCACCGTGGACATCGAGGTGCACACCCTGGAGCCGACGCCGGGCGGGTCCGCGTTCGTGGGCCGGGTCCGCGACGTCGTCCGCAAGCAGGACGGCACGACCGTCCTCACGATGCGCCGCGGCTACCTGCTCAAGCCGATCGCGGAGGACGCGTGAACACCCTCGACGTCACCCGGGACGGGCACGTCCTGCTCGTCACGATGAACCGGCCCGAGGTGCTCAACGCCTACGACGCCCGGATGGTGCGGGAGCTGCGCGAGGTCTGGCGGACGTTCCGCGACGACGACGACCTGCGCGCCGCGGTGCTGACCGGAGCGGGCGACCGCAGCTTCTCCACCGGCCTCGACGTGGACGACACCCTCGCCGGCGGCGTGGCCAGCCCGTCCCTGGACGAGGACGGCCGGGTCGCACTCACCTCCCGCGACCTGCGCGTGTTCAAGCCGATCGTCGTCGCCGTCAACGGCCACTGCTGCGCCGGCGGATGGCACTTCGTCAACGACGCCGACGTGATCCTCTGCTCGGACAACGCGACGTTCTTCGACACCCACATCGACGTGGGCCTGGCCAACCCCGTCGAGGCCGTCGGCCTGCTCAGCCGGCTGCCGCTCACCGAGGTCACCCGCATGGTGGCCAGCGGCCGCGCGTACCGGCTGGGCGCGGAACGCGCCCGCGAACTGGGCCTGGTCACCGAGGTCGTCCCGCTGGAGGAGCTCGTGCCGCGCGCCCTGGAGATCGCGCACGTGATGGCCCGGCACCCACCGGAGATCCTCGCCAACAGCCTGGAGACCATCTGGACGGCCGTCGAGGACCAGCGGTCCCGCGCCGAGGCGCTCGGCCTGGCGCTGCTGATGCGCGCGTCCGGCCGCGACCTGCTCGCGTTCCGGTCCGGGGCCGGGTCGTGAAGATAGGGATCTTCGACCAGGTCGACGACATCGAGGAGACCGCCGCCGACCTGCGCGCGGCGGCACGGGACGGCATCGACAGCTACTGGCTGACGCAGGCCTTCGGGACCGACACGCTCACCGTCATCGGCGCGGTCGCCCGTGACCTGCCGGGGCTGCGGGTCGGCACGGCCGTGGTCCCGGTCCACCCGCGGCACCCGATGGCACTCGCCCAGCAGGCGCTGACCACCAACCTGCTCGTGGACGGACGGCTCGCACTCGGCATCGGGCCGTCCCACCCGTCCGTGGTCGAACCGTGCTGGGGCATGTCGTACGACCGTCCGGCCCGGTACATGCGCGAGTACCTGGAGGCGCTCACCGGTGCGCTGACCCGGCGCGTCCGGTTCAGGGGAGAGATGCTGACGGCCCGCGGCGACCTCGACATCCCCCACGCGCCGATACCGTCCGTCCTCGTCGCCGCCCTCGGCCCGAAGATGCTGGAGATCACCGGTGCCCTCGCCGACGGCACCATCACGTGGATGGTCGGTCCGCGCACCCTCCGGGAGCTCACGGTCCCCACGATCCAGGAAGCCGCCGCCAAGGCCGGGCGCGCCGCCCCAGAGATCATCGTTCCGCTACCGGTCTGCGTGACCGGCGACATGGCCGCCGCCCTGGCCCGCGCCGAGGCGGAGCTGGAGTGGTACGGCACACTGCCGTCCTACCGCGCGATGCTCGACCGGGAGGGCTGCGAGACGCCCGGCCGGATGGCGCTGATCGGCGACGCCGACACGGTCGCCGCCCGGATCGAGTCGTTCGCCGACCTGGGCGTGACCACGTTCGCCGCCAAGATCTTCGGCACCCCCGGCGAGCGGGCCGCCACCCGCGCCCTGGTCGCGGCCCTCGCCCGCTGACGGCCTGCCGCGGGGATCGCACGCACGACAGGACCCGCGGCGCACCGCCCCGCTCGGCTGCTGAGAAGGCGGGAGGTGCGCCGCGGGCGGATCGCGGGGTCAGGCCCAGGCGCGGACGACGTCGTCCACCGTGTTGACCCAGCCGAAGATGAAGCCGATTCCGTGCAGCGCGTAGTCGTGCCTGGCCTTGTCGAACTCCGCGGTCGCGTCGCTGATCACGTGGGTGGCGTAGTCGCGCTGGCCCGCGTCCCGCGCGGTGGTCTCGACGCAGATGTTCGTGGTCACCCCGCAGATGACCAGCGAGCGGACGTCGAGGCCGGTGAGGATCGGCTCCAGGCGGGTGCCGTAGAAGGCGCTGGGCCGCGACTTGTCGATGACGATGTCGCCCTCGGCCGGGGCCAGCTCGTCGCAGATCTCCGCATCCCAGCTGCCAGCCGCGAGGGCGCCGACCTCCTTGATGGCCGGGACGATGCTGCCGGGGACCAGGCCGCCGTCCGTGTAGCCGGGCTGGAAGACGTAGCGAGTGTAGATCACCGGGACTCCGGCCGCGTGCGCGGCGTCGATCAAGGTGCGGCAGCCCGCGATCGCGGGGCGGAGCTCCTCGTGCGGCAGTCCCATCGCCGCCATGGAGCCCTTGGCCTCGGTGAAGCTGTTCTGCATGTCGACGACCAGCAGCGCGGTGTTCTCTTTGGTGATCTCCACCGGAAACCTCCCGACTCAGTAGCTTCTCGGCAGGCCGAGCGACTCGCCGAGGATGTTGCGGATCATGTCGTTGCTCACGGGACTGAACAGCTGCAGCCGGGCGTCCCGGAAGTACATCTGCATCGCCGACTCCTCGGCGAGGCCGTGCGCGGCCATCGCGCGCATCCCGCGGTCGACGATGCGGGCCGTCGACTCGCCGGCGACGAGCTTGGCCATCGCGGTCAGCGCAGTCGCCGGGCGACCGTCCTCGATGGCGCGGACGGCGGTGTTCACCAGCGCCCGGGACGCCGACAGGTCGGCGGCCGAGTCGGCGGCGGCGTGCTGCAGCGCCTGGAAGCGGCCGATGGGCCCGCCGAACGCCTCACGCTCGCGCAGGTGGGTCAGGTGCAGGTCCAGGGCGGCGCGTCCGATCCCCAGGCTGATCCCTGCGGCCAGGACGCGTTCCACGTCGAGGGTCTGGGCGAGGAGCGCCATGCCCCTGCCCCGCTCGCCGACGAGGTGGTCGAGCGGCGCGACCGCGTCATCGAAGTAGATCTCGCAGGTCCCGGCGGCGCGCATCCCGGCGAGGTGGACGCGGCTGACGGTGACGCCCGGCTGGTCGAGCGGCACGGCGATCACGCTGAGGCCCCGCGACCGCCGCTTCTCCTCGGGCGGGTCGGTGCGGCACAGCACGAACGCGATCTCGGCCTTGTGGGCGAGGGAGATCCAGAGCTTCTGGCCCCGCAGCACCCAGCGTCCGTCCTCGGCGCGGGCGGACGTGCGAAGGTTCAGCAGGTCGGTGCCGACGTCGGGTTCGCTCATCCCGAACGAGCAGATCATCTCGCCGGACGCGATCTCCGGCAGCCAGGCGCGGGCGGCCGCGGCCGCTCCGCCGTCGCGGCCCAGCATCCGCATGGCCATGCCGCAGGTGACGTAGTCGACGGCCAGGCCGGGGAGGACGCGGGCGATCTCCTCGGTGACCGCCACCGCGTCGCCGACGGTCCCGCCC
>NZ_SMJW01000310.1 GCF_004348335.1 Actinomadura bangladeshensis
GTTGTGTCTAAGAGACAGGTCGAGCGCCGACTTCGGGATCTCGCACTGGAACGGGACGGCCTGGGAGTTGCCGGGCAGCTGTTCCGGCTGCCCGTCCCGGCCCCGGTGGAGGGACGATCCGGGCAGCCCGCCGTACTGGTCGAGGTAGCTCGGCGCCCAGACGATCCCCTTCACCTCGCGGGCGATCTTGTCGTCCACGTTGTCGGTCACCTGGGTGACGAGGAACGACGGGGACCGGTCGCCGAGCTTGCGCAGCGCGTCGTCGCGCATGTGCAGCACGGGCCCGGCGAGGCTCTGCCGGCTCGCGACGGTGAAGTCCCACGCGAGGTAGAGGCCGTCGCGGCCGACACCGTTCGCCTGGAGCGCGGCGAGGACCTTCTTCTCGTCCCGCTGCCGCCCGGCCAGCGGGTCGGTGGACGGCAGGTCCGGCCCGAGGATCTTGGCGAACGCGGCGTTCGGCTTGATCAGGTTCCCGGACGCGTCGCGCAGGTTCCGCAGCGCGACCGCGTAGCGGTGGCCCTCCCGGAAGTTCTTCGCCGGGCGGACGATCAGCGCCTTGCGGTCGTCGGGCGCGTTGGCGTCCAGCTCCGCCCAGTACGGCCAGCGTTCGCCGGTCGCGGTGTCGACGATGACGATCGGGGCGCCGGCGTCCAGCGAGGAGCCGATGTCGGTGACCGGCGCGGCGCCGCTGCGGGCCAGGTCGACGCCGGGGACGCGGCTGAGCAGCATCGATCCGGGCGAGAAGCCGTCCGACCGGTTCCACTCGTCCGGCGACACGGGCAGGCCGAGCGCGTTCTTGAGCGTCGTCCGCATATGGACGCGGCGGCCCGTCGCCGTGCTCCCGTCCGCCACCGTGTACCAGTCGCTCGGGAACGGCAGCAGGCACGCGGCCGGGTCGATCGGGTCGCATCCGTCGCCGGTCCGCGCCGACGCGGCCGGCCCCGGGACGGCCAGCAGGGCGAGCGAGGCGGCGGCCGTCGTCAGGACCGAGAGCATGCGCTGGGGGAGACGCAACGTCCACCTCCGGAAGATCCGCGGCGTTCAGCGGGATCTTGGTCTCACCGGAGGCCGAGGTCAATGGGTGTCCGATCCCGGCCACTCCGCTTGTCGGCCGAGGCGGGGCCGTAGGAGCGCAGGACGACCGGCGCCCCCAGCGCGTCCTCGATCGTCTCGACCGGGTCGCCGAGCGGTGCGAGGACGGGCCGCGCGCGCAGGAGGCGGCGGGTGAGGGCGGCCTGGCGGTCCAGGTCGGGCGGCCCGGTCTCCAGCCGCTCGATCCGCTCGCCGTCCAGTTCGTAGGCCGGGCAGACACGCAGATCGGGACGTGCCCCCGCGACGTCCAGATGCGTGACCGCCAGGCCGTCCGCGCCGCCCGCCGTCTCCAGCGCGTACCGGAGCGCGACGGCGTCGAGGTGGCCGACCCGGAACGCGCCCTGCCAGCGGCCCGTGCCGTTGTGCCGGTCGGGGAGGTCGGCGGTCAGCGCCGGGTCCTCGGTGACGAACGGGCCGGGGCCGTGCCGGGTCGCGTACGCGCGCAGCACCCCGAGCCGCGTCGCGGTCTCGCCCGCCTCGGCGAGCAGCGTCTCGGCGTTGGCGAACGTCGTCGTCGACCAGGTCGTGTACGGGTGGAAGCCGTGCCATTCGTCCAGCAGGACGCCCTGGGCGCCCTCGAACACCACGTTCCCGTCGCGCAGCAGGCCATGGAGGTGGTCGCCGCCGACGATGCGGACGCGCTCGCCGAAGGCGGTGAAGGCGTCGGCGCAGGCGTCGATGTCCGGGACGCCCCCGCCGCCCGGGAACGTGTCGAGGTACCAGTCGCGGAGCGCGCCGAGCCGGCGCCGCAGCCGCGCGGGCGACAGGCAGTCGCCCGCGCGCGGCGCGTCCTCGTGCGCGAGCGCGTAGGACGCGGTCTCGCCGATGCCCATTCCGCACGACCCGTGCCGGGCCGCGCCGCGCGCGGACTCCCGCGCGCGGTTGGCGGCCCGGTGGTAGGGCGTCGTCAGCAGGGCGTCGCCGTCCACGGTGAGCCGGTCGAGGGCGTCACCGACGCCGAGCGCCCGCAGGTGATCGGCCTCGGCGGCGAGGGAGAGGGGGTCGACCAGCATGAACCGCGACAGGTGCGTCCGCACGCCGGGCGTGAACGTCCCCGAGCCGAACTGGGCGAACGTGTGGTGCCGCCCGTCCGCCGCGACGACGTTGTGCGCGGCCTGCGCGCCGCCGTTGAACCGCACGACCGCGGTGACCCTCTGGCCGCCGGGGGGTCTGGGGGGTCGTCCCCCCAGAGCAAGCGCGTTCGCGGAGCAGAGGTGGTCGACGACCGTGCCCTTGCCCGCGTCCCCGAAGCCGAGGTCGACGACGATCACGTGGTCCCTGCGGTCGAGTTCCATGGGCTCAGAGCCGGGTCGTCGCGGACGGACCCGGGGCGTCCAGCCCCGGCGGCGTGGACGACACCGCGACCGGCGCGCGGGCCGCGTCCAGCGGGGCGAGGGCGCGCGACACCGACGCGCCGGCGTCCGAGCCCGCCTCGGCCAGGTGCTCCAGGCCCTCGTCGAGGTCGATGGCGTCCTCGGCGAGCCCGATGGTCAGCGCGATCGTCTCGCAGACGGCGTCCAGATCGTCCAGGTAGAGGACGTTCTGGCCGAGGAGCCCGCGCCAGAAGTCCGCCAGCTCGCGGCTGCCGGAGTGGTAGGCGCCCTCGGGGATGATGAAGTACACGTCGTACTTGCGCTGCAGTTCCCGGACGAGCTCGGCTATCGGGACGTCCCTCGCACGCTCGTCCCCGATGACCTTCGCGATCTCGCGCCGCTTCGCCTTCGGGTAGGCCAGCTCGTCTCCGATCATGAACAGGTAGCCGCGCCTGCCCCGCTTCTCGAAGCAGTCGATCGCGGTGTGCCGGGCCATGAAGTACATGCCCAGCTCGTACGACTCGCGCATCTGGCCGCCGCCCCCGCCCTCCAGGAGGATCTTGCCGAGGTCGTCGTCCATCCGGTTGTCGGCCTCGAACTGGCCGATCTGCAGCGGCGCCCGGTCGCAGGTCGCGTCGCCGACCGCGCCGAACAGGATGTGCGGGTCCTTGACGTACCCCTTGCGCAGCAGCAGCCCGAGCAGGTCGGGGAGCTTGCTCTGCAGCGTCCGGGGCACGGTGCCCATCGAGCCGGTCACGTCGAACAGCACGCCGATCGCGAGCGACTCGGGGTGGTCGGCGGAGTCCCGGCTCTCCCGGACGGCCACGCCGAACGGGTCGAGGTCGGGGTGGACGGCGGTGGCGCCGCCGTCGGAGTAGGCGAACGCGCTGGCGCCGGTGGACGCGCGGTAGCTCGCGCGGGCGGCGTAGACGTCGGTGGACCAGTGTCCGCTTCCCATGGCGGATCTCCTTCAGTTCGGGGCGGGCAGGTGGAAGGGGCGGAAGCGCCGCGGGCCGTAGAGCCGCTCCAGCAGCTCGTCCAGCTCGGCCAGCAGCCGCCAGGCGTCGGACGGGCGCCGGTTCTGCGCGGACAGGGTGCAGCCGCGGGCGAACGAGCGCATCGCCGGGGGCGCCTTGCCGCCCATCAGCTCGGTCATGCACCGGGTGGCCATGAAGATGTCGGTCGCGGGGCTCGCCGGCCGCCGTCCCGGCACCTCGGGCGGGTACCAGCCGGCGTACCGGTCGACCATCGCGGGCACGCGCCCGGACGAGTCGACGTGCGCGTAGCAGCCGGGGACGGAGTAGCACCAGTCGACGAGGACCAGGCCGTGCTCCTCCGGGTGGATCAGCACGTGGTCGGGGAGGACCGCCCCGTGCAGCACTCCCGCGCGGTGCGCGAACCCGAGGCCGACCAGCAGCCGCCGCCACATCCAGGCCGCGTCGCGCGGGTCGACGCCCCCCGGGTGGGCCCTCCCGACCTCGGCAAGGCTGTGGAACCCGTCCAGGGCGGCGATCACGTTGACCTGCCGCTGGGTGCCGGTGGCGGCGTCCCGGTGCCGGAACGACTCGACCAGCCGCGGGACGTACGGCAGGAACTTCCCGTCGCCGTCCTTGGGCAGCTGGCGGAGCGCCACCGCCTCCCGCTCGATCAGATCGCCGTCGCGCGGGTCGCGCGGCATCTTCAGCAGCACGCCGCGGCCGGTCTCGGGACGCGCCGTGTACAGTTCGGCGAGATCGCCGCTGATCGGGTCGGCGCCGAGCCGGTACGCGTGGCGGCGGGTGGTGATCAGGTTCAGGTCGCCGCGGTTGTAGGTGCGCCACAGCGCGTTCAGCCTGACGAACGCGTCGCGGGTGCGGCCGCCCGTCGCGTCCGGGTGGACGAGCCGGGCCAGCCGCCGGTACCGCCGCGCGGCCTCCGCCGCGTCGTCGCCGAACAGGTCGGCCGGGGCCCGCGCCCGGTCGAGCCGCGCCAGCGCGTCGTCCAGCGCGTCGTCCAGCGCGTCGTCCAGCGCGTCGTCCAGCGCGTCGTCCAGCGCGTCGTCCAGCGCGTCGTCCAGGGCGTTCACCTCGGTACCCCGTGGGGGGCCTTCCCCCCGCACCCCCCGGCTCGCTTCGCTCATCGGATCTCCTCCTCCCGGCTCGGCCGCAGCAGGGCGGGGTGCAGGAGGCGGGCGTCGCCGGCCCGGTAGAGCCGGGGGCGGGGACCGCCGCGCCGGCCGCCCCGGTCGGACGTGGCGCCGGTGCTCTCCACGAACCCGGGCACCGACAGGACCTTGCGGTGGAAGTTGCCGGCGTGCAGTTCCTCGCCCCACACCGCCTCGTAGACCGCGCGCAGCTCGGGGATCGTGAACTCGCCGCCGCAGAACGCCGTGGCGAGGGGCGTGTACTCCAGCTTCCCGCGCGCCCGCTCCAGGCCGTCCGCGAGGATCCGCGCGTGGTCGAAGGCCAGCCGGCGGGTGGTGCCCGGACGCTGCTCACCCGACTCGGTGAGGCCGAGCGCGTCCAGCGGCGTCCAGGCCGCCGCGGCCGCGTCGCCGCCCGCCTCGGGATCGGGCAGTTCCGGCGCGAACGCCAGGTGGGCGACGGAGATGACGCGCATCCGCGGATCGCGGCCGGGGGACCCGTAGGTGCCGAGCTGCTCCAGGTGGACGCGGCCGATCACGCCGCCCTTGGCGCTGAGCCCGGTCTCCTCGGCCAGCTCCCGGACGGCCGCGTCGGGCAGGTCCTCGGCGTCGGTGCCCTGCAGCGGCCCGCCCGCCTGGACGAAACCGCCCGGCAGCGCCCACATGCCCTCGTACGGGGCGTTCCCGCGCTGGACCAGCAGGACGTGGAGGGCGCCGTCCCGGATGGTCAGCGCCACCACGTCCACGGTCACGGCGACCGGGTCGTAGTCGCGCGGGTCGTAGTTCGCGAGGAACTCCGCCTCGCCGCGCCTCGGTTCCGGTGCCATCCGCGCTCTCCCGCTTAGTTGATCTCAATGTGAGTTCATCTCGTGTTGAGAACAACATAACCCGGGCGGAGGCGGATGTCCAGTGCGCGGAGGGTTGCGAAAAGCGGGCGCCGACCCCCTGGGAAGGAGGCCGGCGCCCGCTGCTTTCGGCGGAACTTCACAAAAGGCGGCTCAGGCCGCCCGCGGGCTCAGCGGCGGTGCCGCCCGCTGCCGGGCGGCTCCTCCTGCTCCTCGCCGTAGCCCTGCTCGCCATATCCCTGGTCGCCATATCCCTGGTCGCCGTAGCCCTGGTCGCCGTAGCCCTGGTCGCGGCGGCCCGGCTCGCGGTAGGGGCCGGACGCGTACGGGTTCGGCACGCCCGGATCGACCGCGTAGGGATCGGCGTCGGCGGGCGGCCCGGCCCCGTACCCGCCCGACCGGTACGGCGCGCCGCCCTCGTACCGCTCCGGTGCGGGCTGCCCGGGCCGGTACGGCTCGCGCGCGAACTGCCCGCCCGGCTGCCGCCCGGTCGAGTACCGGCCGGTCGGGTAGGGGCTCTCCGGCGCGCCGGGCCGCCGGTCGCCGGGCCACGGCCCGGACTCGTAGGGCCCGGGGGCCTGGCGGGCGTTCGGCGCACCGGGCGGGTAGGCCAGGGGATCGTCGAGGCCGGGCCCGCCGGCGGGGACGACGCCGGGCGGCAGCCCCCCGGACGCGCCCGGCCGCAGCGGCCCGGGCAGTGCCCCCGGCGGCGGCGCGGCGGCCATCGGAGCGGCGACCGGGCGGTCCGCCGGCGGTGCGTCCAGCAGCAGCTTCATCTGGCTCTTCCGGCGCCCGTACAGCAGGTACAGGACGATGCCGACGGCCATCCAGATCGCGAAGTACGCCCAGGTCTCGACCTTGAGGTTCAGCATCAGCCAGCCGACCGCGAGGATCGTCGCGATCACGACCAGCGGCGCCGCGGGCATCCGGAACGGCCGGTGCAGGTCGGGCTGGGAGTGCCGCAGCGCGAGGACGGCGGCGGCGACGAACAGGAACGCGAACAGCGTCCCGATCACCACGAGCTGCTCCAGCGTCAGCACGTCGAACGTCTGCGACATGACCACCGCCGCGCCGCCCGCCAGCAGCGTGGCGCGGGAGGGCACCTTGTACCGGCTCATCGCGGCGAGCGGGCGCGGCAGCAGCCCGTCGCGGGCCATCGAGAACACCACCCGGGTCAGGCTGATCATCACCACCAGGATCACGGTGGTCAGCGCCAGCACCGCGCCGACGTCGACGATCTTGCCCATCGCGCCGGCGCCGACCCCGTCGAACGCGGCGGCCAGCAGCAGCTTATCCGGGTCGAGCTTGGCGAACCCGTCCATCCCGACCATGCCGACCAGCGCGATCGCCACCGCCGCGTACAGCACGATCGCGGTGAGCAGGGCGGTGAGGATGCCGCGCGGCACCTTGCGGGGCGCGTCGTCGGTCTCCTCCGAGGCGGTCGCGATGAGGTCGAAGCCGATGTAGGCGAACGCGATGGCGGGCGCGGCGGCGAACAGCCCCCAGACGCCGAACACGTGCGGGGTGCCGCCGCCGAACGCGCCGAGCACGGCGTCCAGCACCGTCTGGTCGCGCTCCGGCGCGGGCCGCGCGGGCGGGATGAACGGGGTGAGGTTGCCGGCGTCGAAGAACTTCAGGCCGGTCGCGATGACGAGCCCGATCACGATGACCTTCGCCATCACCATGTACCACAGCGTCTTCAGGCTCATCCGGCTGCCGGTGGCGAGCATCACCACGACCAGCACCAGGATGCCGAAGGCCAGCACGTCCGGGCCCTTGACCTGGCCGATCACCTCGCCGAGCCAGCCCGGGATCGGCACCCCGAAGTCGTGCAGCGCCTGCGTGAAGTACAGCGACCACACCCGCGCGAGCACGGACGCGGCCAGCAGCAGCTCCATGAGCAGCGCCCAGCCGACGACCCACGCCCACACCTCGCCGAACGCGACGTAGCTGAAGGAGTAGGCGCTGCCCGCCACCGGGATGATCGACGACAGCTCCGCGAACGCCAGCGCGGCCAGCACGCACACGCCGCCCGCGATGAGGAACGAGATGAGCACGCCGGGTCCGGCGGTCGAACTGGCCTGCTCGCCGGCGATCTTGAAAATGCCGGAGCCGATCATCACGCCGAGGCCCAGCACGACGAGGTCGCGGGTCCGGTAGACCACGCGGAGGCGGTGCCGTCCGCCGTACAGCCTGCCGGTGGCCTGTTCCACCGGCAGCCGGCGGAACATGTTGTTGCGCATGCGCATGTCCCAGGTCATAGATCGTCCCCCCAGGCCGGGGGCCAGGGTCAGTGCACCCGCGCCGCTGTTCGCGAGGTGATGGTTTGCCGAAGTCCCTAAGAATTCACCACGTATGACCATAATCGCAACGTTTTCGCCCGGTGGGATGTCGTCTCATCGTTGTCGCATCCTGCCAAAACGCAGGTCGGCGACATGCCGCAGCGGCGCCCTCACGCTCGGCGCACGCCTACCGAACCATTTTCCAATGGACCGTTCCGATGGAATACGTCCATTTTCCGTTGATGGAAAGCGCTTTCGGTTCGGGCCCGCAGGGCGTCCGGGGTCGGCCGGTGCGGACGGTGGCATCGGACGAAGATCGGTGGCACCGTAGGGACGCCGCGTTCGTCTGGAGGTCCGGTGTCCCGCTCCCCGTCACGCCCGAACCCGTCCCAGAACCTCTCCGTCCCCGCGCGCCCGGAGCCGGCACGCCCGAAGCCCGCGCGCGTGCGGCGCCGCACGGCGCTCGCCGCCGCGCTGGCCGTCGCCGCGTCGCTGACCGCCCAATCCACGGCGCGCTCGGCGATGCCGGATCCGTCCGTTCCCACAACGATCGGTGCGGACATGGGCTCCTCCAACGATCAGGCATGTTTCCGCAGCCACTTCCACACTGATGAGCTCCGGCA
>NZ_SMJW01000311.1 GCF_004348335.1 Actinomadura bangladeshensis
GAAGGGGACGGGGTGGGGCCGGCGGCGGGATCTGCTCCGTGACGGCCGACCCTGGTACCGTCCTTCGACGGTGGAACGACCCCGCAGGCGCGCGATTTCAGATTTGTCGCGGTCATGGTTTCGCCGGTGTCCGGACGCTCCCCAGGAGCCATGCTTACAGGTGAGGAAGAACAGTGGCTTCAGTCACCGGGGCGGAGCTGTGCAGGGTCACTGTGGTGGCCCCGAAGCGCCGCATCGATATCTCGCTCCCCGCTCACGTGCCCTTCGCCCAGTTCTTTCCGGCGATCCTCCACTACTCCGGCGCGCAGATGGCCGATGCCGGTCTGGCCCACGGCGGGTGGGTCCTGCAGCGGCTGGACGAGGCCCCTTTCGACGGCGGGATGACGCCCTCGCAGGCGGGGCTCCGCGACGGTGAGGTCCTCTACCTGCGGCCCGGCATGTCGCAGTTGCCGGAACTCGCGTTCGACGACGTCGCGGACGTGGTCGCGACGGCCATCAACGACCGGCGCGACCGCTGGCGGCCGGAGTGGACGCGGCAGTTCTCGCTGTCGGTCGGCGGCGGCGCCTCGGTGGTCGCGGCCATTGTGGTGCTGCTGGCCGGTCCGTCCTGGATCGTCCCGGCCGCCGCGGCCGGCGTCATCTGCCTGCTGTACCTCGCCGCGGCGGTGTCGGTCTCGCGCGCCGCGGGCGACGAGCGGGCGGGCACGGTGCTCGGCTTCGCGGCGCTGCCGCACGCGTTCCTCGCCGGCCTGCTCGGGCCCGCCCGCGACACCGCGTTCTCCGGCCTGGACGCGCTGAACGCGCTCGCCGGTTTCGGCACCCTGGTGCTGGCCGCCGTGATCGCGGTCGTCGGCGTCACCGGCGGCGCGTCCGTCTTCTGGGGGATGGTCGTCGGCGGGCTGCTCGGCGCGATCGGCTCCGCCGTCGCGCTGGCGTTCGGGGACCTGTCCGCGGGAGGCATCGCGGCGGTCACGGTGGTGGTCGCGATGATGCTCACCCCCCTCACCCCGACGCTGGCCTTCCGTTTCTCCAAGGTGACACTTCCACCGGTGCCGCAGAGCGCCGAGGACCTGCGCCGCGACACGATCATGGTGGACGGCCAGCAGGTGCTGACCCGCACCGGCCGCGCCAACCGCTTCATCACCGGGTTCACCGCCGGGCTCGGTGTGATCGCGTTCATCGGGCTCGTCCCGTCCGCGTTCGACGACGGCTGGCTCGGCCCGACCACCGCGTCGGTCATCTCGGTGCTGGTGCTGCTGCGCTCGCGGCTGTTCCGCAGCCGGGCGCAGCGGCTGAACCTGCTGGTGCCGGGCGTGCTCGGCATCGCCGCGGTGGTGGTCGGGCAGGCGTGGGACGCCTCGGCGGCGGGCCTGGTCGCCGGCGCGATCCTCCCGCTCGTGCTCGTCGCGGGGACGTTCACGGGCGTCGGGCTCTGGCTGCCCGGGCACCGGCCGTCGCCGTTCTGGAGCCGCGCCGGGGACATCCTGGAGATGTTCCTGCTGATCGCGCTCATCCCGCTGGCCCTCGGAGAGTGCGGTCTGTTCGCGTACATGCGCGGGCTCGCCGGTTAGGAGCCCCCCGTGCAGACTCGCAAGGACCTGCTGCAGGCCCACCGCCTGATGAGCCAGCGCGCGTCGCTGGCGCTCATCTCCGGTGAGCCGGACCATCCAGAACTGCCGATGCGCCGGATGAACATCGCCGCGTTCAGCGGCATCATGATCGGCATCCTGTGCATGGCGGCGTTCGGCATCTACGGCATCATCCGGCCGGGCGGCGCCACCGGCCTGGAGAAGGCCGGGATGCTGATCGTGGAGAAGGAGACCGGCGCCCGCTATGTGTGGTGCGAGAACGGCAAGCTGTGCCCGGTCAGCAACTACGTGTCCGCGCGGCTGGTCGCGGGCGCCGACGACAAGAGCCGCCGGACGGTCTCCGGATCGTCCCTCAAGGAGTTCCAGCGCGGCCCCACCATCGGCATCCCCGGCGCGCCGAACACGCTGCCGAAGCCGGGCGACCTGACCCAGGCCCCGTGGGCGGTCTGCGTCCGGACGGTCGAGGGCACCTCGCTGGGCCGCCGGTCGCTCGTCACCCTCACCGCCGGGCGCAAGGTCGGCGGCACCCCGCTGAAGGACGGCCAGGCGCTGGCCGTGCAGGCGGACGGGCAGAACTGGCTGCTGTGGCGCAACACCCGGATGCGGATGCCGCCGTATGCGCTGGCCACGCTCGGCGCCACCCCCGTACAGATCGCCGGAAAGTGGTTGAACTCGGTCACCCAAGGCCCGGACTTCGCCGCACCGCGCATCCCCGGCGTCGGGCAGAACGCGACCGGACCGGCCGGCAAGGCGCGGGTCGGGCAGATCTTCAACCTGAGCACCGCGTCCGGGGCGTCCTCCTCGTTCGTGCTGCTCGCGGACGGGCTCGCGCCGATCACCCCGATCCAGCGGGACCTGCTGGTCGCCGACCCGGAGATCCGCAAGGCCTACGGTGCGGGCGGCGTCCGTCCGATCGACATCAACGCGGGGCAGGTCAACGCCATCGGACGCTCCGCGCAGCAGATCCGGGACCAGAAGCTGGAGGGCAAGGCGCCCGAGATCGTCCCCTTCACCGGGACGAGCCCGCTGTGCGCGCTCTACAGCGACCCGAGCGGCAACGAGGACGCGACGCTCACCCTCAACGGCTCGCTGCCCGCGCCGCCGGAGACGGCGAACGCGAACGGCGCCGACCAGCTCGTCTTCCCGCCCGGCAGCGCGGCGCTCGCCGGCCGGGTGCCGAGCCCCGGCCAGGCCGACCAGGTCAACACCTATTACCTCGTCGCCGAGGGCAAGCGATTCCCCATCAAGGACAAGGGGACGGCGGAGAAGCTGGGCTACTCCCTGCCCGGTGACGCGTCCAATGTTCCGGCGGGTGTGCTGGACCTCATCGTGCAGGGTCCAGTGCTCGATCCGGCCGCTGTATCGGCCACCCAGACCGCGAATACGCAGGCAGGGAACTGATCGGCGGATGATCTAAGATTCAACCGAACCGCAATGGACGTTATTGCGTCTAACCTCGCGCATGAACGGATGGACACCCGGCGAGGAAGATCCTATGGTAGGAGGCACTCTGCGGTGCGACCCCCCGCCTTCAAGGGCCACAGGGTTGAAAGCGCTGCCGCAACGGGGGCAGTTGGTGTTGGCCCGGCGCCTCTGTTCTGGACCACCCTCGCGGGTCACGACGATACGAGTCACTGGAGGTGACTGATGGGGCAGCAGTCTGCCGTCGACAGAGCGGCAATGAAGCAGGCCGCGGACGACATCGACGCATCCGCGAACATCATCAAGGGGCTGCAGTCGCAGCTCGAAGGACACAAGCAGCAGGTCCGGTCGGCCTGGGAGGGTAACGCCTCCATGGCCTTCGAGTCGGTGTTCAACCGGTTCAACGAGGACTTCGGCAAGGTCCTTCGCGCGCTGGAGGGCATGCACCAGAGCCTCGTCCAGACGAAGATCACCTACGAGTCGAAGGAAGAGATGTCGGAGCAGGCCGTGAACAAGGTCCAGTCCTTGCTCAACGGCACGACCTGACCGAATTCGCTTTAGGTGTCAACGGCTGGAGAAGGAGAATCATGAGCTACACGAGAGCCAATTTCGGTGGCCTCAGCGAGGGTGAGGCGCAGTTCAGCCAGGCCGCGCGGGCGCTGATGGACGAGCTGAACGACCTGGAGGGCAAGCTCCGGACGAAGCTCAACCAGTGGGAGGGCTCCGCCCAGGAGGCCTACTGGGTCTTTCAGAAGCAGTGGGACGGCGCCGCCAAGGACATGCAGAACGTCGTGGCGCAGCTGGGCCTCGCCATCCGCGACGCCCACGACAACTACCAGCAGGCCGAGCGGAGCAACTCCGGCATCTGGGGCTGATCGGACGGCCGACGAGGACTCGTTCCGGGATTCCGGAACGAGATGGCCCTGGCCGTGCGAACGGTCAGGGCCGCCTTCGCCGCACCGGGGGCCGACGAGCGGACACGTGCCGTCTTGTCTCCCGGACAGTTCTGGATCGATAACTGACAGGAGGTAAGCGCACATGGCACCCAAAGCACCGGGCGGCGGTTCGTACCCGAACAACCTGCCCACGGCCGGCGGCAAAGAGATAGCGATCCAGCACGACGTACTCGATGACATCGTGAAGAAACTCGACGCCGACCTGAAGAAGTTGCGCGACGAGCGGTGGAGCAACCAGATCACCGACGCCACCCCGCCCGAGGCCGCGATGGGCAACTACAAGGCCGGCCAGGGCCTGTACAGCACCGTCGTCGCGGCGCGCGACCAGATCGGCGGCACCTTCGACCAGTTCCTTACCGCCTACGAGCAGGTGATCGAGGCCATTCGGGCTTCGAACAAGAGCCACCGCAATGCTGATGACGCTTCCAAGCGGGGTGTGGAAGCGGCCGGTTCCCCGCACACGGCCATTTGATCGGCAGCGCCAGCGGAGAGGGTGATCAGCAGTGGGACAAGAAGCGAAGATCAGGTTCGACGCCATCCAGACGGATGACCAGGGTACCGGCGGCTTCTTCAACAAGCTCAAGGTCTGGGAAGACCATTTCGACCAGGTCAAGCAGATCGTCGACAGCATGCAGCCCGACAAGGTGCAGGCGGCTGCGACGACTTACAGCCAGGCCGCGACGCGGATCAACGAATCCGTCGGCCTGCTTTTCAAGCAGGCGGGACGGCTGGTCGAGTCGTGGGGGGGTGACGACGCCGAAAAGGCCATGGAGCAGATGAACAAGGCCTATCGGCAGGCGAAGGAGATCTACGACAAAGCGCACACCACCAGCGGGGCCCTGTCGGCGCACGGGAACCAGCAGACGCAGTGGAAGAACGCGTACGGCAGCGGCGGCCCGCTGAACAGCTGGGTCGGCAGCGTCGTCAAATGGGGCGCGACCGTCTCGCCGGCCGCTGCCGCCAGCTTCCTCGTCGGCAACAATTACGCCGCCGAGGATGTCATGAGTGAGATCAACGACGGCACGGTCCAGTCCAACAACAACTTCCCGCGCGGCATCCAGCAGGACATGCCCAAGGCCGACCCGAACGTGTGGGACAAGGACCCGCCCGGAAACCCTGGGAAGCCTCCGGGCTCCCCCAAGATGCCGGGTGGTCCCGGCGGCCCCGGCGACATGCCGGGCGGTCCCGGCGGCCCCGGTGACCTGCCGGGTGGTCCCGGCGGCCCCGGCAGCCCTCCCGGCGGGCCCGGCGGTCCTGGTGATCTCCCCGGCGGTCCCGGTGGTCCGGGGAACCTTCCCGGCGGTCCGAACGGACCGGGCGGCGGCTTCCCCGGCGGTCCGGGCGGCCCCGACCTGCCGGGCGGCCCCGGCGGCCCCGGCACCGACCTGGCCAGCCTGCCGCCGAGTGGTCCGGGCGGAGGCCCCGGTCTCGGCCCCGGCGGGCTTCCCGGCGGGGCCCCCGGTCTCGGCGGCGGCGGGCTTCCCGGCGGCGGTCCCGGTATGGGCCCGGGAGGTCCCGGCCTAGGTGCCGGCCCGGGCGCGTTCGGTGCAGGCCCGGGCGCGTTCGGCAAGAACGCCCTCGGCGGCAAGGGCGGCATGGCCGGCATGGGCATGCCGATGGGCGCCGGTGCCCGCGGAGGCGGCGGCGACGGCAACGAGCACGAGCGCAGCACGTGGCTGACCGAGGACGAGGACGTCTGGGGCGGCAACGACGACACCGCACCGCCGGTGATCGGCTGACGCGATAGACACGTCGGATGACGAGCATGGGGTATCGGCAGGCCAGGCAGAGTCTGGCCTGCCGATGCTTCTGTGAACCAGGGCGGTAGGCGAGGAGTACTGATGCTGCGACGGGCCCAAAAACTGGCCGGCTCGATATTGGCCGCGTCCATTCTCGGTGCGGTCGCCCTTCCCGGCACGGCCGCTGCGGCACCCCGGCCACTGTCGCAGGAATGGTGGTTCAAGACCTGGGGCGTCCAGCAGTACCTCTGGCCGCTGTCCACCGGCAAGGGCGTCACGGTCGCCGTGATCGACACCGGGGTCGAGGCGGGCCTGCCGGAACTGCGGGGCGCGGTGCTTCCCGGTATGGACGCCGAGGACGGCTCCGGCGACGGCCGCCAGGATCAGGACAGCACGGAGGCGGGCGGGCACGGCACCGGGATGGCCATGCTGATCGCGGCGCAGGGAGGCGGCACCGGCATGGTCGGCGTGGCTCCGGACGCCAAGATCCTCCCCGTGGTCGCGCAGAGCAATCCGGCCTACGCCAAGGGCATCCGCTTCGCGGCCGACCGCGGCGCCAAGGTGATCAACCTGTCACAGGCGGTTCCCGGCCCGTGCCCGCGCGACCTGCAGGAGTCCATCGCGTACGCGCTCGGCAAGGACGCGGTCATCGTGGCCGGCGCGGGCAACGACGGGAACGGTGCGAACTCCAGCAATTCGCCGGCCAACTGCAAGGGCGTCATGTCGGTCGGCGCGGTCGATCTCAAGTTCAATCCCTGGGAGAAGACGCAGCGGCAGCCGTATGTGACCGTGGCCGCGCCCGGCGCCCACACGTGGACGGTGCTCAAGGACGGCAAGCTCTACAGCGGAAGCGGGACCAGTGCCGCGGCCGCGCTGGTGTCGGGGGCGGTGGCCATCATCCGGGCCAAGCATCCCGACATGAAGAACCGGGAGGTCGTCCGGGGGCTCATCGCCTCGTCGCTGGACATCTACGACAAGGGGAAGGACAGCCGGACCGGGTACGGGATCATCCGTCCTTACCGGCCGCTCGCGGGGAAGGTACCGAAGGGCACCGCGAATCCGGTGTTCGAGGAGTTCGACCAGTGGGTGAAGACCCATCAGCCGGAAGGCTCCGAGTCGGCGGCACCGGCGGCGTCGAAGGACGATGACTCCTCCTCCTTCGCCGTCTTCATCGTGTGGGGCGTGACGATCGTCGTGGTCGCCCTGCTGAGTGTCTTCGCGTTCTTCTTCTCCCGGCGGAAGCGGGGCGGACCGCCGCCGATGGGCCCGGGGGCCGGTTACGGGGCGCCACCCGGGTTCGGGCAGCCGCCGGGACCGCCGCCGGGCGGACAGGGCGGCCCCTATCCGCAGCGCCCGCCGCAGGGTCATCCCCCGCAGTCCGGTTCGCCCGGGGGTGTCCCGCCGCAGGGCGGCTCGGCCCAGGGCGGCCCGCCGCAGTACCAGCCGCATCCGCCCATGCCGCCCGGTCAGCGGCCGCCGGGCGAGGCCCCTCCCACAGGCCCGCCTCAGTAAGCGCCGGGCACACGCGGGAGGAGAATGCCGCGCGGCCGGTCAGGTAATGGCGGAGTGATCCGTACCGATCGGCCGCCGATTGTTGGTGGGATTGTCCATCCGGTGGAGCCTGACGCGCCGTGTTGCGATGAGTTCGATGGATTGTTGGAAATCGCGTCGGCCGTACTGAGGTCCGTGGCATGATGGTGCGCTCGCTGAGCGGCCGCCGGCAATTCCTCGGGCGCTCGCACCGTGTTCGCCCCAGAATGGGCGCCGGCGTTGCAGTCATTCACGATGACATTCCAGTCACCCCCACGGAGAGAGTGGTCATGAAGAAGCTCCTGTTCATTCCGGTCGCCGCCGCGGCGCTGGCGCTGGGCGTCAGTGCGTGTGGGGGCTCCGAGGACGATGCCGGCGGCTCGACGGCCTCGACTGGCGCGAGTGCGCCGGCGACGGCGCCGGCGACGGCGCCGGCGAGCGCGCCGGACGGCGGCGCTGCCGAGGGCAGCGGCGGCCAGACCCCGGCCGCCGGCGGCGGGAAGCTCACGCCGGCGCAGCGGGAGTTGCAGGCCAAGCTCCGGGACTGCATGGTCAAGAGGGGGTACGAGATGCCCGCGGCGAGCGTGGACAACCCCGGCATGAAGCCGACGAACACGAACGGCAAGAGCCAGGAGCAGGTCATCAAGGACCAGGGCGAGTGCCTGAAGCAGACGATGCCGTCGATGCCGCCGATGCCGACTGGCGGGTGAGGCGGATCCGCCGAGCGGCGGGGGGACGCGGGGCGGTCGGGACCTCGTAGGCTGTCGTGCGACGAAAGGAGGGCGGGTGCCGGACTCCACTTGGCAGCAGGGCGTCCTGCGCGATCTCGGCGTTTCGCAGCGGGGGCTGCGGGTGCTCGATCCGGCGGCGTCTCAGGTGCAGCCCGCATGGGGTGCCGACGCGCCGCCGCTGCCCGTTCCGGAGCCGCAGCCCTCGGTGACCCCCGGCGTCATGCCGGAACAGGTCCAGGCGGCTTCTCAGCCGCCGCCCGCACCCGTCCAGCCGGCTGTCGAGCCGCCGCCCCCGCC
>NZ_SMJW01000312.1 GCF_004348335.1 Actinomadura bangladeshensis
CCGCCGGGGCCACCGGCACCGCCCTACGGCCGGCCTCCGCACGGCGGACCCCCGTACGGCGGGCCGCCCTACGGCGCGCCGCCCCCGCGCGGCCCGGGGTACGGGCCGCCTGCCTACGGACAGCCGCAGTACCGGTACGTCCCGATGCGCCCTCCGCCGCGCCGCAGCGCCGGCGGGACGATCGCGGGCATCTTCGGCGGGCTGACGGCCCTGGTCGTCCTCGCGATCCTCGGGCTCGCCGCGCTCGGCGGGACGCAGGACGCCACCGGGAGCACGCGGACGCCGACCTCGTCCGGCGGCGGCAACGCGGCGCTGTCGTCCAAGGAGAAGGCGACCAACAGCCCGCTCTACAAGACGGGGCCGCTGACCTCGGTGAGCTGCCGGCTGCCGCAGATCCTGCCGTCCGCCGAGTCCATGCGCGGGTTCATGGACACGCTGAGCGACTGCCTCGACTCCGCGTGGGCGAGGCAGTTCCAGAAGGCCGGGATCGCGTTCGACAAGCCCGACCGCGTGTTCTGGGTCGACCCGGGGCGCAGCCCCTGCGGCACCTACCCGGCCCCCGGCGCGTCCGCGTTCTACTGCCCGGCGAACAACACGATGTACGTCGGGCTGCGGCACGTCGTGGAGACGTCGGGCGGCGAGCCGCTGTCCCACTACGCGGTGTACGCGCGGGTGATCGCGCACGAGTACGGCCACCACGTCCAGGACCGCGCCGGGATCCTCCTCTACGGGGACCGGCAGATCGAGAGCGGCGACAAGGCCACCGGCAACGCGGCCAGCCGCCGCATCGAGCTGCAGGCGCAGTGCTTCGCGGGCGCGTTCCTCGGCAGCGAGCGCGCCACCCTGCCGATGACGCGCGAGCAGTACGTCGCGATGATCACGGACGTGCGGGGGCGCGGCGAGGACCGCAAGCCGGTGGACGAGCGCGACCACGGCTCCGGCGCCCACTACGCGGGCTGGGTCGTCGCCGGCTTCAACGGCCGCGACCTGACCGTCTGCAACACCTGGATCGCCCCGCCGTCCAAGGTGAGCTGACGGCCCGGCGGGGCCGGGCTCCGACCTTCCCGGCCCGGCCCTGACCTGCGACTTTTCTGACCTTTCCGGCATGTGACTCGATTCACCACAAAGTGCTAGCTGTGCCGCTTGCAATTGCAAGCACCATGACGCAGTGTGGAGGTATGGCAAGTTCGAAGGTCGGCTCCATCGGGGAGTACATCCGGGAACAGCGCACGCGCGCGAAGATCTCGCTGCGCCAGCTGGCGGACGTCTCCGGGATCTCCAACCCGTACCTGAGCCAGATCGAGCGCGGCCTGCGCAAGCCGAGCGCCGAGATCCTGCAGCAGATCGCCAAGGGGCTGCGGATCTCCGCCGAGGCGCTGTACGTGCAGGCGGGCATCCTTGAGGACCGCGAGGCCGACACCGACGTCCAGGCCGCCGTCCGGGCCGACCTCCTGCTCACCGAGCGGCAGAAGCAGGTCCTGCTCGACATCTACGCGTCGTTCCTCAAGGAGAACGAGGCCACGGGCGTGGTCGGCGACGGGTTCGCCGCCGCGGCCGCACCGGAACGAGCGGAACCCGAACGAGCAGTACCCGAACCAGCAGACGCACAGAACGGAAAGGAAGAGGTCGGATGACGCTGGCCAGCAACCTCCGAGAGAACAAGGCCGTCTACGCCGTGGCCGGCGCCGGCGACTTCGCGGTGGAGAAGCTCCGTGAGGTCCCCGGTCAGGTGGACCGCTACCGCGACCAGGTGCGCGAGACCGTCGACCGCTACCGCGGCGAGGTCTCCCGGTACCAGGAGCGCGTGGACGCCAAGGACCTGCCGGGCGCGGCGGTCGCCTACGCCACGCACTTCGGCACCCGGGCCGTCGAGCTCATCGACGAGCTCGCCGAGCGGGGCCGCAAGGTCGTGAACCGCGAGGCCGTCCAGGTCGCCGAGATCACCGAGTCCGACGCCAAGCCGGTCGCCAAGACCCGCGCCGCGGCGCCGCGCCGGACCACCGGCACCGGCTCCACGCGGCAGGCCCGGACCACCACGAAGAAGTAACGGCACCGTGCGAACCCGGCCGGGAACACCCGGCCGGGTTCCTTCGTCTGTTCCGGCAGGCCGCCCCTCCTTTCAGGCCCGTCCCCTCCGGACGGTGCGCACGGGCCCGGGGCGCATAGGGTTGGGGCGGAAACACGCCGTGTGCGCGACAAGGAGTCGCCGTCCGAGACGAGCAGGAGCGCTGATCGCCGATGTCGGGCTTCAATGTGCTGGACTACTTCTTCTGGCTGCTGCTGATCATCGCGTTCGCCATGGAGGCGTGGGCGCTGATCGACTCGCTGACCGTGCCGACCGGCGCGTTCTCCGCGGCCAGCAAGCAGAGCAAGAAGCTCTGGATGATCATCTTGATCGTCGCGACCGTGGTCGGCGCCGCCTACGCGGTCGCGCCCGCCGCGCTCGGCGCCAGCCCCATCGCGCTGCTGCTCGGCATCCTCCCGGTCGCCGCGTTCATCGGCGCCGCGATCTATCTGGCGGACGTCCGCCCGGCCGTGGCGCCCTTCAAGAAGAACAACGGCGGCCGCGGCGGTTCCCGATCGGGCCCCTACGGCCCCTGGTGACCTCTACGTTGAGGTCATGAGCGACACCTTCGGACGCACGACCCGGCTGGAACTGACCGACCAGGACCTCCGCGAATGGGAGGCCGTCGTCCTCGACGCGGGACCGGACGGCATCGTCCTCGACCGCTCCGCCTTCTACCCGGGTGGCGGCGGCCAGCCCCCCGACCACGGCGTCCTGCTGTGGCAGGGCGTCCAGACCCGCATCGCGGGCGTCCGCAAGGGCGACGACCCGGTGCTGATCCCCGCGGAGGACGACCCGCTCCCGCCCGTCGGCACCGTCGTCCGGGCCGCCGTGGAGGACGACCGTCGCACCGCCCTCATGCGCACCCACTCCGGCCTGCACCTGCTCTGCGGCGTGGTGTTCCGCGACTACGGCTGCCTCGTCACCGGCGGCAACATGGAACCGCTGGCCGCACGTATGGACTTCGACCTCCGCGAGGTCCCGCCCGGCTTCAAGCAGACGGTCGAGGACGCCTGCAACGCCGAGGTCGAGGCCGACCGCCGCATCGACATCCGGACCCTGCCGCGCGCCGAGGCGTTCGAGATCCCCGACATCATCCGCACCGCCACGAACCTCGTGCCGCCCGAGGTGCGGGACGTCCGGATCGTCGACATCGTCGGCCTCGACACCCAGGCCGACGGCGGCACCCACGTCGGCTCCACCAAGCAGATCGGCCGCATCACGGTCGCCAAGGTCGAGAACAAGGGCCGCGGCTTCCGCCGCCTCCGCATCAAACTCACCGACTGACCGTGAACGACGCGAGCTTCACCGACCACCTGCGTTCGCAGGCTGAGGAGTTCCACCGGGCACTGGCCTCGGGTGCCGCCCCCGACGGCACTCTTGTGATCCGTCGTGACGACCTCGAACGCTGGCGTGATGCCACCTTCGAGGAATGGGCGGCCGGCAGGCTCAACCCCTGACGACGGTCTAGGGGGACGGGCTCGACAGGGCCTCCACGGAGACCAGGCCGTGCTCGACGATGTCGACGGCGCGGTCGAGGGCCGTGCGCATGGAGAGCGGGTCGTAGCCTTCACGGCGGCAGTGCGCGACGACCGCCTGCATGCCGCCGATCGCGACGCCTGAGGCGGCGACCGCGTCGATCTCGGAGATGCCGGGGCACAACTCGCGCAGCAGGGCCTCGATCGCCTCCTGGGCGTCGGTCATCCGCTGGAGGGCGCGGGCCCGCAGGGCGGGGCGCTCCAGGATGAGGGCGACCTGGACGGCGCCGTAGTCGGCGTGCTCGGTGACGATCGCGTTGAGGACGTCCACGATGCTGCGCCGGATCGTCTCCATCGGCGTCTCGCCGGGCGTGCGGCGCAGCCGCTCGGCGACCTCGGCGAGCCGGTCGTCGATCTCGGCGAAGACCACGTCCTCCTTGGACGGGAAGTAGCTGAAGAACGTGCGGGGCGCGACGTCCGCGGCGGCGGCGATGTCGGCGATCGTCGTCTCCTCGTAGCCGCGCTCGGCGAACAGCCGCAGCGCGGCGGTCGCGATGGCCTGCCGGGTGCGCATCTTCTTGCGCTCCCGCAGGCTCGGCCCGGCCGGTTCGGCGCCGCGCTCCCCGTCCGCCGCCCCGCCGCGCGCCCCGGCCGTCCGCTCGTCCATGTGACGGACATTACCATGACTGCAAAGTTGCATCTGTTGCAAATCTGCACCGATGGGTGTTCTCTGCGAGCATGGCGCGATTCCTGGACGCACTGGGGCGGCTCTGCGTGCGGCGGCGGCGCACCGTCTTCGAGCTGTGGGTCGCCGTGATGCTCGGCGCCGGCGTCCTCGGCATCATGCACGGCGGCATGTTCGTCCAGCAGAGCACGCTGCCCGGCACCGAGACGCAGCGCGCCCTCGACACGCTCGCCCAGGACTTCCCGGCGATGACCGGGCCGACCGCGACCGTCGTCTTCCACGAGACCGGCCAGGCGAGCCCGGCCGACTGGCGGGTCGCGCTCACGATCGGCCAGTCGATCGAGAACATCGGCGGGCTGAAGCGGGTCGCGTTCGTCGAGAACCCCTACGTCCAGGGCATGGGCGGTTTGAAGGACGACAACGCGGTCGTGGTCCGGCTCAACTTCACCGGGACGATGAGCGACGTCAGCCACGCCGACCTCGACGCGCTCAACCAGGCCGTCGAGCCCGCGCGGATGGCCGGGCTGGACGTGAAGTTCGGCGGCATCGTCGCGATGATCCTGAACCAGCCGAAGGGAGGGCCGCAGGAGGGCGTCGGGATCGTCCTCGCGCTGGTCGTGCTGCTGCTGGCGTTCGGGTCGTTCCTCGCCGCGGGCATCCCGATCCTCGTGTCGCTGTGCGGGATGGCCGTCGCCTACTCGCTGATCCATTTCTCGGCGTCGTTCTTCCAGATCGCGCCGACCGCGCCGATGTGCGCGGCGATGCTCGGCATCGGCGCCGGGATCGACTACGCGCTGTTCATCGTCACCCGCTACCGGCAGCAGCTCGCCGACGGCGACGACGTCGAGACCGCGGTCGGACGCGCCATGGCGCATTCGGGTCACGCCGTGGTGTTCGCCGGCGGCACCGTCGTGTTCGCGATCTGCGGCCTGTTCCTGTCCGGGATCGAGTTCGTCGGGACCATCGGGATCTTCACCGCGCTCGCCGTCGCGATCATGGTCGTCGCCGCGCTGACGCTGCTGCCCGCCGTGCTGGGCGCGCTCGGGCCCCGCATCGACCGGTACAGGCTGCCGCGCGTCCGTCCCGACCGCAGTTCGCACCGCTGGATGGCCTGGGGCCGGCACGTCGACCGGCACGCCTGGCCCTACGCGATCGTCGCGACGCTCGTCCTGCTGGCCCTCGCCGTTCCGACGCTCAGCCTGCGGTTCGGGGTGATGGCGGACAGCATGTCGTCGCCGAAGATGGAGGCGCGGCAGGCCTACGACATCGTCGCCCGCGAGTTCGGCGCCGGCCATTACAGCCCGTTCATCGTGGTCGCGAAGGTGCCCGGCGAGGAGAAGCGCGCCAAGCCGAAGCGTGTCGTGCCGACGGTGGACGGCCGCGAGGGCTTGACGGGCCTGACGAGACCGGCGGTGCCCGCGCCGAGCCCGTCGCCGCGGCCGGCCCTTCCGAAGGGCGCGCCGGATCCGACGAAGAAGCCCGACAAGGACGCGGTCCTCATCGCCCAGGAGCTGCAGAAACGGATCTCCGAGGCGCCCGGTGTCGTGTTCGTCGGCGACCCGGTGGTGACGGGGAAGACGGCGATCCTGACCGTCATTCCGCGGGACGCACCGCACGCGGAGTCGACCACCGACCTCGTCCACCATCTGCGGAACGCCGAGATCGCCGCGGTGCGGGACGCCCACCCCGGCACCGAGATCTACCTCGGCGGCGAGAACCCGGCGATCATCGACATCGCCACGACGGTCGGCGACCGGATGCCGATCGTCGTCGCCGCGGTCGTCGGCGTCGCGCTGCTGCTGCTCGTGATCGCGTTCCGGTCGGTGGTCGTCCCGCTGAAGGCCGCGCTGATGAACCTGCTGTCGATCGGGGCCTCGTTCGGCGTTGTCACCGCCGTCTTCCAGTGGGGCTGGGGGATCCGGCTGCTCGGCGTGGACCAGGCCATCCCGATCATGTCGTTCATCCCGCTGTTCATGTTCGCCCTGATCTTCGGGCTGTCCATGGACTACGAGGTGTTCCTGCTGTCGCGGATCAAGGAGGAGTACGAGCGGACGGGCGACCCGCACGAGTCCGTGGTGATCGGCATCGGGGCCACCGCCCGGCTCATCACCTCGGCGGCGCTCATCATGATCTTCGTGTTCGCGAGCTTCGTCCCGCAGCCGGACCCGATGATCAAGATGATGGCGCTCGGCCTCGCCGTCGCCGTCGCGATGGACGCCACGATCGTCCGGCTCGTGCTCGTCCCGGCGCTGATGAGCCTGCTCGGCCATGCGAACTGGTGGTGGCCCGGCCGGTCGCGTCCGGTGCCGCCCCCGCCGCCGGAACCGGAACCCGTCGCCGAGCAGCTGGAACTGGAGCTGACGAGCTGACGCGCCCGTTCGCCGAGTGTTCTCCGGCGTCCCGGGTAAATGCCGGGGCGGACACTCGGGGGGGACACCATGCGCGTTGCCGGGGTACGCACGGTCGTGCCAGAACACCGCTACGACCAGGACGAGATCACGCAGGCCGTCGTTGAGCGCACCGACGCCAACCCGGAACTCGCCCGCCGCTTCCATGCCGCGACCCAGGTCACCGGCCGCAGCATCACGCTGCCGATCGACGAGTACGTGAAGCTCGACGGGTTCACGGGCGCCAACGCCGTCTACACCGAAACGGCCGTCGAGCTGGCGGTGCGCGCCGTCCAGGACGCGCTCGACACCGCCGGACGCGCCCCGGACGAGGTCGACCATCTGATCTTCTGCTCCTCGACCGGGGTGGCGACGCCCTCGCTGGACGCCCGCATCGCCCAGCGCGCCGGCCTGCGCGAGGACATCACGCGCGTGCCGATGTTCGGCCTCGGATGCGCGGCGGGCGCCGCCGGGCTGTCCCGGCTCTACGACGTCCTGCGCGCCTGGCCCGACCACGTCGCGGTGCTGGTCTGCGTCGAGCTGTGCTCGCTGACCGTCCAGCGCGAGGACGTCTCGGTCGCGAACCTGGTCGCCAGCGGCCTGTTCGGGGACGGCGCCGCCGCGGTCGTCGCGGTCGGCGACCAGCGGGACACCGGTGCGTACCGGGGGCCGCGGGTCGTCGCGACCCGCAGCAGGCTCTACCCCGCCACCGAACATCTCATGGGCTGGGACGTCGGCGACCACGGCTTCCGCATCGTCCTCGCCGCCGACCTGGTCGGCCACGTCGAGGCGACGCTGGCCGCCGACGTGTCCGCGTTCCTCGGCGAGCACGGGCTCTCCCCGGACCGGGTCGGCTCGTGGGTGTGCCACCCCGGCGGCCCGAAGGTGATCGAGATCATCCAGCAGGAGCTCGACCTGGCGCCGGACGCCCTCGACATCACCTGGAACTCGCTGCGCACGATGGGGAACCTGTCGTCGGTGTCGGTGCTCAACGTGCTGGAGGAGACGATCGCGAGCCGCCGCCCACCCGACGGCGAACCAGGACTGTTGATGGCTCTGGGCCCCGGCTTCTCCGCCGAACTCCTCCTCCTGCGCTGGTGAACCGCTCCATGAATGGCTCTGTGCGCCGCTATGCGGGGCTGATCGCGCTCGTCGCCGCCGAGAGACTCGCCGAACTGGCCGTGGCGCGCCGCAACCGCGCCTGGGCGAGCCGGAACGGCGGGATCGAGTACGGTGCCCGGCACTATCCGCTGATCGCCGCCGCCCACGTCGGCCTGCTGGGCGGCGCGCTGCTGGAAGCCCGGCGGGAGCGGTTCGTGCCGTCGATCGGCTGGCCGATGCTGGCGCTGACCGCCTCCGCGCAGGCGCTCCGCTGGTGGTGCATCGCGAGCCTGGGAAAGCGGTGGAACACCCGCGTCATCGTCGTGCCGGGCATGCCTCTGGTGAGCCGCGGCCCCTACCGGCGGCTGCGGCACCCCAACTACGTCGCGGTGATCGCGGAAGGCGTGGCGCTGCCTCTAGTCCACACGGCGTGGCGCACCTCGCTCCTGTTCACGGCGTCCAACCTGTGCCTGCTCAAAACCCGAATCAAGACCGAGAACAAGGCCCTAGGCCACACGAACACCCCCACCCCGCCC
>NZ_SMJW01000313.1 GCF_004348335.1 Actinomadura bangladeshensis
CCCCCAGATCGGGGGGCATGGGGGGTCGTCCCCCCAAAAAAAGCAAGGCACCCGGGAAGCAAGAGCCCCAAAGGGGCGCTTGCGAACAGGGGTGCCCGAGTGCGCCGTCAGGGACTTGAACCCCGAACCCGCGGATTAAGAGTCCGCTGCTCTGCCAATTGAGCTAACGGCGCCTGTTCGTGTGGGGCCTCGGCCGGGGCCGGGGTCCCTTGCGACAGGAAGAACAGTACCAGGGGGCGGGGGCCTGTGCGAATCGGTTTAGTCCCGGGCGGGCAGGACGCTGACCATGCCCCGCCAGAGGGCGATGGCGGTGGCGCGGGAGCTGACGCCGAGCTTGGCGTAGATGCGGTTGACGTGGTTCTTCACGGTCTTCTCGGACAGGAAGAGCTGGCGGGCGATCTCGCCGTTGGAGCGGCCGGTGGCGATGAGGTCCATGACCTCCGACTCGCGGGCGGACAGGCCGAGGGTGGTGCGGGAGGCGTCGCGGACGCCGCGGATGAGGTCGCGGACGGTGAAGGAGCCGGGGACGAGGTGGCCGCAGGCGCCGGCGCGGAGCGCGGTCTCGGCGGCGGGCCGGTCGTCGGTGAGGAGGAAGACGCGGGAGGTCGCGCTGAGGGCCGCCGTGTGGGCGGCGGAGGGCGCGTCGAGCAGGACGATGTCGGGGCGCAGTCGCCCGGCGAGGGCGAGGGCGGTCTGGGGGTCGGGGGTGTCGGCGACGACCTGGAGTTCGTCGCCTGCGTCCAGGAGGGAGACCACGTCCGCGCGGAGCCGGGGGTCGGCGTTCACCACGAGGACGCGCAGTGGGGCCGTCTCGTCGACACTCATCCGTTGCCCTTGGCGTGTCGTTGACATGTATAGGGACGGAGCATAACGGGACGATCTTCGAGAGTCGATGGACCGCGCCGCATATGACAAAGGCCCCGGCCGATCGACCGGGGCCCCGCGCTGGGGTGAGTGAGGGGACTTGAACCCCCGACATCTTGGACCACAACCAAGTGCTCTGCCAGCTGAGCTACACCCACCGCGGCCGGGATCACTCCCGGCTCCCCAGTAGTGTAGCGGCTTCGCGGGGGTGGGTCAGCCGGAGGCGACCTTGGCGGCGATGGATCGGGCCGTGTCGGAGTCGGGGCCGGGCTGCGGGACGAAGACGGCGGCGCGGTAGTAGCGCAGTTCCTGGATGCTCTCGGTGATGTCGGCGAGGGCGCGGTGGCCGCCCTTCTTCTCCGGACTGGCGAAGTACGCCCGCGGGTACCAGCGGCGGGCCAGCTCCTTGATGGAGGAGACGTCCACCATGCGGTAGTGGAGGTGGGCGTCGAGGGCGGGCATGTCGCGGGCCAGGAAGGACCGGTCGGTGGCGATGCTGTTGCCGCACAGGGGCGCCTTGTTGGCGTCCTTCACGTGGCCGCGGATGTAGGCGAGGACGATGTCCTCGGCCTCGGCGAGGGTGACGCCGGTCGGCAGGGCGTCCAGGAGACCGGACGTGGTGTGCATGTCGCGGACGACCTTGGTCATCTGCGTCACGCTCTCGGGCGGCGGTTTGATGATGACGTCGACGCCATCGTCGAGGATGTTCAACTCGCTGTCGGTGACCAGCGCGGCTATCTCGATGAGCGCGTCGTTGCGCAGGTCGAGTCCCGTCATCTCGCAGTCGATCCAGACCAGCCGCTCGTTCATGCATTCACCCTACGGCCATGGACGACTGCGCGGGGCATTGAGCCGGATGGATTTAGGAGGTCACGCGTTGGGCGATATGTCCGGGAACGGGGATGCCGGGACGGAGGAGCGGGTCGGGGCGCGGCGGGCCGAACGCCTGGTGGACGGGCAGGACGCCGGCCCAGACGTCGAGGGCGTGGTCGGGTTCGTCGTCGCTGGGCGGGCCCTGGCGGAGCTTGACCGACGCCTCGGAGAGGGGGATCGCCAGTACGGCCGTTGCGGCGAGTTCCTTTCGGCTGGGGGCGCGCGTGGCGTCCCATTGCCCGGGGGCCAGTTGCTCGGTGATGGCCCGTAGTGCGGTGAGCTTCGCGTCGGTTTCCGTCACCGATTGGGGTCTCCCGTAGATGACGGCACTTCGGTAGTTGACGGAGTGGTGGAACACCGATCGGGCCAGGACGATCCCGTCGAGATGGGTCACGGTGACGCAGACGTCCTGGGACGGCCCGGCCATGAGGCTGCTCGCACCGGTGGAGCCGTGGATGTAGAGGGTGTCGTCCAGACGGCCGTATCCGGTGGGGAGGACGCGTGGTGAGCCGTTCACGATGATGCCGAGGTGGCAGATCAGGCCCGCGTCGAGGATGTCGTAGAGCGCGGAGCGGTCGGTGCCGGAACGCTCGGGGAGCCTGGTGAGGCGGGTGCGGTCGGTCGAGGAGAGTGTGTTCATACCGGTTTACGCTAGGAGGGAAGTGGCCTGGTCGGTATGGCCACTTGATGCGCATAGCCGGAGACCACTTTGTCGATCGATCTGCCGCTCGCCGTCGACCGGGACGCCGAGGAGCCGATGAGCGCCCAGCTCGTCGGCCAGTTGCGGGACGCGATGGCGGAGGGACGGCTCGCCGCGGGGGAGCGCCTCCCGTCCAGCAGGGCGCTGGGAAAGCTGCTGGGCGTCAGCCGGACGGTGGTGACCGAGGCCTACGAGCAGCTGTACGCGGAGGGGTGGCTTGAAGGGCGGCACGGGTCCGGCACCTACGTGACCGAAGGCGTCGCCGCCGCGCCTGTGCCGAGGCCACAGGAACCGGTGACGAGGCCAGCGCGGAGGACGGCGGCCCCGCACGAGATCGACCTGAGGCCCGGCACCGCCTGGATCGGTGCCCTGGACACCCCCGCGTGGCGCCGGGCATGGCGGCTCGCCGCCGGCGTGCCTCCGCAGCAGCGCCAGGACTCGCACGGTCTCCCGGGCCTGCGTGAGGCACTCGCGGGCTACATCAGACGTAGCCGCGGTGTCAGCGTCCCTCTGGACGGCCTCCTGGTGACGCGCGGAGCAACGAACGGGCTCGATCTCCTTGCCGCGACCGTGCTTCGCCCAGGCGACCGCGTAGGGGTGGAGGACCCGGGCTACGGGAAGGCGCGCACCGTCCTCAGGGGACGTGGTGCGGAGCTTGTGCCGTGCCCTGTCGACGAGCACGGCATCATCGCCGACGCCCTTCCGGACGACCTGCGCCTCGTCTACACGACGCCGTCGCACCAGTACCCGATGGGCGGCGTCCTGCCCGTCCCGCGCCGGCAGGCCCTGCTGGCGTGGGCGCGGCGCAACGGGGCTCTCATCGCCGAGGACGACTACGACGGCGAGTTCCGGTTCGACGTGGCGCCCCTGCCCGCCCTGTACGGGCTCGACCCGGACGTGGTCGTCTACCTCGGCACGACCGCGAAGATCCTCACCACGGACATGGGCGTGGGGTGGCTCGCCGGGCGTCCCGACCTGGTGGGCAGGGTGGCGCTGCGCCGGGAGCTGCTGAACGACCGCACCGCCGTCGTCCCGCAGGACGCGCTGCGCCTCCTCCTGGAACGCGGTGATCTCGACCGGTACGTCCGCCGGATGCGCGGCGAGTACGCGCGCCGCCGGGAGGTGGTGGTGCGGGCGCTGGACGGGCTCCGGCTGCGCGGCGACACCGCGGGCCTGCATCTGGTCGTGGACGTCCCGGAGTCCGAGGCGCATCGCATCTCGGTCGAGGCGGGCGAACGCGGCGTCCTGGTGGAGACCCTGGAGCGCCACCACATGGGGCCGCGGCGCGCGTCCGGCCTGGTGATCGGCTACGGGGCCGCGGCGACCATGACCGAGCTGCGCAAGGGCTGCGAGATCGTCCGGGACCTCGCCGGTTGAGCCCGGCAGTGCGACGAGATCGGCGACGTGGGCGGGTGCCGGGGGTGATCGGTCGGTTTCCGTCAGTTGGACATGGCGGACTGGCCGACCGGTACGGGCTCCGAGGCGGGCCGCAGCGGCGCCGGGGCGGGCGGGTCGGCCTGCGGCGGGCGGACGGGGTCGGGCGTGCGCGGGCGCGGCAGGAGCCGGGCCCCGCCGGGAGCGCTCGGCGCGCGCGGCTTCGGGATCGGCGCGACCGGGGTGTCGGGCCCGGTGATGCGCCGGATGTCGATGCCGCCGGGGTCGGGGCGGTCGAGCGTCGGCACCTGCGACGCGCCGTAGTGCCCGCCGCGCGCCCACTCCTTGCGGGTGCGGCTCGCGTGGTAGGACTGCGGCGACGGCAGCGGGGGGCCGGCCGGCCAGCGGCGCGCGACGCCCCACGCGTCCAGCCACTGGACGATGGCGTCGAGCCCGAGGAGCAGCGATCCGGTGAACGGCGTCCGGGACTGGCCGACCACCATGATCTGCGCGCAGACGCGGCCCTCCCGGCCGACGCGGTCGCCGAGCAGCCGGGCCGCGCGGGTGATCGGGAGGAGCTGGACGATCTCGCCGGTGCCGGGATGCCACACCAGGTGCGGCGGCCGGTCCTCCTTGCCGAGGTCGGCGGCCACCGAGCGTGCGGAGACGGCGCGCGGATCGTACTCTCCGGCGCACCAGACGGCACGGGGAGCACCTCCCCGCAACGCTCCTCCGTCCTGCTGTGCCGGCATGCGGCCGGCTCCCGGCAGCCATGCGTCTGCCACGGTGCGTCCCCCCCAATCGGGCGGTCTAGTCCCGAATGGTCTAGTCCTCTTCTCTTAGCCCAGCGAGACTCATAAGTCCAGCCTGCCGTCTCATGGGCCGGGTGACGGCTGCCGATACCCGTGCCAGGAGGAGCCCGGCGTGCTCGGGTGTCGTCGCAGAGGCGTACCCCGGGTGTTCAAAGATTCCACCTGGCATCAGGTTTTTCTCCGCGAGATCTGGGGACCATCCGGGCCCGGGCCCGTGTACGGCGGTGTTCCCGCAGGTCAGTGCGGATGCTGAAGACCGGGTGAAGCCTCCCTGCAAGTCGGCCGGAAGTGGACGACAACGCATCGCGCGTATAAGCGTCCGCGCGCAGGTGAGGGCCCATGTACGGGGGTGGGGTTCACGCCCCGGACCGAGCCACGTTCTAATAGAGCGTCATGACCGTTGACGCAGAACTTCCGGCCGGGGTTCCCGGCATCGACGTCCCCCGCCTGGCGTCCTGGCTGGCCCGTGAGCTGCCCGGGTCGGGACGGATCACCGCGATCGACCTCATCGCGGGCGGGCGTTCGAACCTGACGTACGGGATCACCCTGGACGGCGGCCGCCGCGTCGTGCTGCGCAGGCCGCCGCTCGGCCACGTCCTCCCGACGGCCCACGACATGGGCCGCGAGTACCGGGTGCTGTCCGCGCTCGGCGGCGGGACGGCCGTGCCGGTGCCGACGACGCTGGCGTTCTGCGACGACGAGGACGTCATCGGCGCCCGCTTCTACCTCATGGACTTCGTCGACGGCCGCGTCCTGCGCACCCGCGAGGACGCCGCGGACATGACCCCCGAGCAGGCGCGCGGCCTCTCCGCCGCGCTCGCGGAGGCGCTCGCGGCGATCCACACCGTGGACGTGGACGCCGTCGGGCTGGCCGACTTCGGCCGCCCGAACGGCTACATGGAGCGCCAGCTCAAGCGCTGGGGCAAGCAGTGGGACAGCTCGCAGGAGGCGATCAGGGCCACCGGGACCACCCGCGACCTGCCCGAGTACGACCGGCTCGTCGCGCGGCTCGCCGAACGGATGCCGGCGGACGCCCCCGCCCGGCTCGTCCACGGCGACTTCCGGCTCGACAACGCGCTCGCCCGGCTGGAGCCGCGCCCCGAGATCGCCGCCGTCGTCGACTGGGAGATGTCGACGCTGGGCGACCCGTTCTCCGACCTCGGGCTGACGCTCGTCTACTGGTCCGAGGCCACCGACGCCGACGAACTCCCCGTCGGCGCCACGATCACCTCGGCGCCCGGCTTCTACACGCGCCGCGAGTTCACCGAGCGGTACGCCGCGCTGACCGGCTTCGATCTCGCCGGCCTCGACTTCTACGTCGCGTTCGCGTGCTTCAAGCTCGCGGTCATCCTGGAGGGCATCCACGCCCGCTTCCTGCAGAACGCGACCGTGGGGGAGGGGTTCGAGCAGATCGGCGGCGGCGTCCCCGTCCTCCTGGACCGCGCCCACCAGACCCTGGACACCGGCTCCCTCTCCTAGCCCGCCCGTCCCCCGCCGGACGGACGCCCGTCCGGCGGGCGGAGCGAGCGGTCAGCAGGTGTAGGACACCGAAGCGGACTGGCCGGGCGAGATCGACACGGAGCCGGTCTGCTTGCCGAAACAGAAGCCGTCCGCCCGTGACACCGAAACCTGGGTGCTCTCCCCGGCGTCGAGGTGCCCGGAGCCTCCGGTCGTCCGGACGGGCCCGGACGTCCCGGTCACCCGCCAGTTCACCGGGCCCCCGACAGCGGTGATCGTGATCGCGCAGGAGTCCCTTCTCTCCATGTCGCATCCGTCCACGGACAGCCTGCCCGGCTTGGGCGGCTTCGGGGCCTCGGTGGTCGGCCGCGCCGGGGGTTCCGTCGTCGGCGTCTTCGACGGGCTCTTGGAGGGCGACGGCGACTTCGACGGCGACTTGGACTGGCTCGGCGACGGCGAGGACACCGTGGGGGACGGTTCGGTCGGCGACGGCTCCGGCACGGCCGAGTCGCCCGGTGAACCGCTGTCTCCGGGCACCGACGGACCGGTGGCCGAGGCGTTCGGCCCGCTGCCGTTGTGCAGCCACGTCCAGCCGCCGGCGAACAGCACGAGCAGGCCGACGGTCACGGCGACGGCCGCGAGCACCGGGCCGCGCCGCCGCGGCTCCCGGTCGCGGGCGCGCGGGGCGGCCGGCTGGTAGGGGAGCGGCCAGCCGTACTCGTCGAATGGCTCGGTCCAAGCGGCGATGGCGCGGCGGTTGCCGGCGCGGTCCTCGGCGGTCGCGGCGGTCAGCACGTCCAGCCGCAGCTCGGCGGGGATCGCCGCGATCGGCAGGACGGACAGCAGCCGGTCCGGGGGCAGTTCCGGCGTCTGCTGAACCTGGCAGATCGGGCAGCTCGCCACATGCCGGACGAGCGACGTCGACGTCTGCGGGGACAGCGGCCACGACTCGGTCAGCGCCGCCACGCTGGGGCAGCTCTTCCAGTGGTTCTGCGCGATGAGGGCCGCCCGCAGCGCGGCGGCGAGGTCCTCGCGGGCCTTCTCGACCAGCGCGAGCGTCTCCTCCAGCGGGATCCCGAAGACGCCGCAGACGTCGACCTCGTCCAGCTCGTGCCGGACCGACAGGTCGATCGCCTCGCGCTGCCGGCCGTTGAGCGCGGCGAGCGCGCTGTGCGCGAGCAGCCGCCGCTCCTCGCGGCGGGCGAGCTGCTCGGGGGTCAGGTCGTCCTCGGCCTCCGGCGCCTCCTGCCCGGTGTGCCGGTTCGGGCTGTCGCGGCGCCGCATGCACTCCTTGCGGGCGATCGCGTAGAGCCAGCCGCGCAGCCGGTCCGGTTCGGTGAGCCGGTCCGCGTGCTCGCGGGCCGCGATGACGACGTTGCGCAGCGCGCCGGCCGCCTCCACCCGGTCGCGGAGCAGGCCGTGGCAGTAGTCGTAGAGGAACGGCGCATACGTGTCGTAGACCTCGGTCAGGGCGATGACGTCCCCGGCTCGCAGCGAGTCCGCCAGCCTCTGGTCGTCGTTCTGCCCGGGCCCTGGCTCACCGGCCACGGGAACCCTCCCAGTCGAATCTCGGTGGTGTTGTGATCGTGCCCCCGGCGAGCCCCGACGCCTGTCGGCCGACTCTGGTTGCCTGATCTTGCCACCAAGTTGCTGGGATTTCTCCTCAAGGACAGATTTCAGTGACTGATTCGGTACGCCTTGTTGCCATCTGTCCTAGTCGAGGGGCACCCGGTCACACAAAAGTGATCTAGCTCACACTCGCCGATCAGCCGGTGCCGCCAGAGCCCCCGCCGTCTCCTGATCCGCCCCCGCCGCCAGCCTGGCACGTCCAGGAGACGGTCACGCTGCCGTTGGGAGAGAAGGAGACAGGGCCGGACCCGGACCTGGAGCAGTTCTGGGAGAGAGTCACTGTGACCATGTGAGTCTGACCGTTGGCGAGCGTGCCACCGTCGCTCGCGCTGAGCGGTGCGGCGGCCGATGAGGACCAGTTGACAGTCCCGCCCCTCGCACGGATTGCGATCGGACAGCTATCTCCGGGAGCAGACAGGTGGCAGCCCCCGCTCACGACCAGCGTGCCCGCCCTTTGCGTTGAGCGGGTCGGGTTCGGGGCGGAGGAGCGGGTGGAGGGCTTGAGCGTCTTGGATGGGGTCGGCGTCGGCGACGTCGTGGTG
>NZ_SMJW01000314.1 GCF_004348335.1 Actinomadura bangladeshensis
CGCTACGGCATCGTCGAGGGCTACGGCGGGCACGGCATCGGGACCGAGATGCACATGGACCCGCTGATCCCCAACCACGGCGCGGCCGGGCACGGCCCCGTCCTGGAGCCCGGGATGTGCTTCGCGGGTCCATCCGCGGGCATGTCGCGACTAAGGTCATGCCCCGCTGATGTCCATCAGCGGGGCATGACCCTGGCTCTGGTGTTCGTCGCCGCCGCGACGTCGGCCGGATGGGCCGATCAGGCGGCTCCCGCGACCTTAGGCAGGACTCGCGGACCGGGTTACGGCTGGATCTGCGGAGCGGCCTGGTCCTGCGGAGCCGCCTGCATCTGCGGAGCGGCCTGGTCCTGAGGCGCGGCCTGGCCCTGCTCCGGGGCCTGGTACTGCTCCGGGGCCTGGCTCTGCTCCGGGGCCTGGCTCTGCTCCGGGGCCTGCGGTGCCTCCGCGGCGGCGTTCTCCTGCTCGGGCCCGGCCTCCTCCAGAGGCGCGGCCTCACCCTGCTCCGCGGCCTCGGGCGCGGCGGCCTCGGACTGCGCGGCCTCGGGCTTGGCGGTGGCCTCCATCGCGTCGGCCTTCTCGACGCCCTTGCCGTCCACCTTCACGGCGTCCTGCTCCGGGCCCTCGATCTCGATGACCACGGGGCCGGTCTTCTTCCCGTGGACGTGCGGCGCGACGTCGCCGGTCTGGACGGGCTTGTTCCCGTTCTTCGGCGAGGCGTGCGGCGACTTCTCGACCTCGGCGTAGTTCAGGTCGCCGGGGCCGTTCTCCACGATGTAGCGCGGCTTGATGTAGATGTGGACCTCCTGCGGCGGCCCGGCTTCCGCCGAGGCCGCGGGAACGGCCAGGAGGCTGCCGCCGAGGGCCAGCGCGGCGACCGCCGCCGCACGAGCTATGCGTTTCATTCCATTTCTCCTTTTCTGGTGAATCTGGTTCGCGCATCGCGAAGCCTTGTTGATCATAACAAGGCGATTACGCGCGACTCATGACGAGCGGTCGGCAATTCTCGGCGACTCGCCATCCGCAAAACCGACTTGCCGTCAGTTTGCAGATCGGAAGTAATGCCGGATTTGAGACCTCTCCAGGGGATCACCAGATATGGGCCTGGAGTCAACTACTCGGCCCTGAAGGGACCGAGCTTGCTCGTTCGGTCCTTGGGGGGCTTTGTTCGCGCTCCCGACTGCCCGTTACGGTGGGGCGGTCACGGGTCGCATCCACCCGCCCTCACGCTATGTGGGGGCGGGTTGGGGCATGTTGACGAATACCCACGCCGAGCGTGCGCGGTCACGCACGTTGACCCCGGCGACGACATCGGCGGGCCCAGCGAGACCGCACCAGCGACAACAGAAGTGGTCCCGTGAGGGACGGTTGTTCCTGGCGGTGTGGCCGCAGCGCGGGCAGCGCTGGGAGGTGTAGGCCGCATCCACCTCGATGAACGGCACACCGGCGCGGCGTGCCTTGTAGGCGATGAACGCGCCGAGTTGGTGGAAGGGCCAGGACGACAGGCGTGCCCGCTGGTCGCGAGGAACCGTGACCCGTCCGCGGATCCCACTCAAGTCCTCGAGCGCGATACCGCGTCCGGTGCGTGCCGCGACGGCAACGACCTGCTTGGCGATCGTGTGGTTGACATGCGTGGCGTGCCGGGCCTCCCGCCGCGCCCGCTTCTTCAGCAGCCGGGCGGCCGACCGGGTGCGGGCGGCTTGGAGTTCGGCGCGTTTGCGGGCCTGCCACCGCCGGTACCGGCCCAACCGACGCCCCTGATGGTTGTCGCCGTCGGAGGTGGTGGCCAGGTTGACGATGCCGCGGTCCACCCCCACCCAGTCGACCGGCTCGAACACCTGGGGTTCGGGGACATCGCAGGTGGCCAGCAGGAACCACATGCCGTCCCGGTGCACGAGATCGGATTCGCCCTTGCGGTGGTCGGCCAGCATCTTGGCCTGGTCGGGTGAGCAGGCGAACGTGAGGTTCTTGCACCGCCCGGCCGTCGTCCAGATGCTGACGGTGCCCGCGTCCAGTTGCCACGACAGGTTGCGGTCGTCGAAGGTGTGCGCGGCGTCGGGGCGGAAGGCGATGGGTTTGGACTCGGCTCTGCGGCGCCGTGCGGATGCCGGGCCGCCGAGGTTGCCGTTACGGATGTTGATCCGGAGGGTGGTGTAGGCGTCCACGACCCGTTTGATCACGTGCTGGGCGGCTTGGGCGCCGAGCCCGCCGGCTTTGAGGTCGCCGTAGCAGAGCCTTCGCAGGGGCAGTTCACGGCAGCGGAGCCCGAACTGTTCGAAGGCCATGGCCGCCACGTGGTCGGCGGCGGTGTTGACCCGGTGGAGGGTGTCGTTCAGTGCCGACGCCTGCTCGGGCGTCGGCAGGAGCTTGACCTGCACCACCAGTTTCACAGTCCGTGACCATATCATTACAAACTCTAGGTTGCCTGGGGCCGGGACGGGGCGGCGCCGGGGCGCGCGTACGAGAGAAGCGATTCCTCCCGGTCCTGCAGGACCGGGGTTCCTCGTTAGAAGCCCGCTGAAACGGTACGGAAGTGCCCGTCCCGCCGGCCGGGCCCTCCGGCGGAAGGAGGAGGGCCCGGCGGGCGGGACCGCGGATCAGGCCACGTCGAGGGTGCGGCGGCGTTCGGCCCACTGGAGGGAATGGCGGATGGCGTCCTCGATGGTGTACTCGGGCTTCCAGGCCAGGAGGTCCCACGCCTTGGCCGGGTCGACGAACGCGCCGACGACGTCGCCGGGGCGGGCCGGGGCGTCCTCCGCGACGAAGGCGTCGCCGACGACCTCGCGGAAGGCGGCGACGAGCTCGCGGACGGTGGTGCCGTCGCCCGTGCCGAGGTTGATCACCTCGTAGCGGGGGTGGTCGCCGACCGGGGGGATGATCGCGTCGAAGCGGTCGGCGGCCTCGTAGAAGGCGCGCGCGATGTCCCACACGTGGATGTAGTCGCGGATCGCGGTGCCGTCCCGGGTCTCCCAGTCCACGCCGGTGATCTTGAAGGGCGCGCCCAGGGTGTAGCACTCGATCATCTTGCCGAGGGCGTGCGTCGGCTTGCTGTTCTGCAGGCCGGTGCGCAGCCGGGGGTCGGCGCCGATCGGGTTCAGGTAGCGCAGCGAGATGACGCGGAGGCCGTACGCCTTGCAGAAGTCCTGCAGGAGGAGCTCCGCCATCATCTTCGAGCGGGTGTAGGGGTTCTGCGGTTCGAGGAACGACGTCTCGGTGACCGAAAGGTCGGGTTCGGGACGGTACATCCCGGCGGTGGACGCGAAGATCATCCGGTCGCAGCCGTTGCGGACGAGGTGGCCGGCGAGGTCCAGGGTCTTGGACAGGTTGACCCGGTAGTAGCGCAGCGGGTCGGCCATCGAGTCGGGCACCACGATCAGCGCGGCGCAGTGGACGGTCGCCGCGATGTCGGGGTGCTCGCGGAAGATCGCGTCGACCAGGTCGCCGTCCCCGATGTCGCCCTGGTAGAAGATCTTGCCGGCGGCGAACTCGGACCGGCCCGTGACCAGGCTGTCGAGCACGACGGGCGTGACGCCGCGCTCGGCGAAGGCGGAGGCGATCGTGCTGCCGATGAACCCGGCTCCCCCAGTGATCAGCACTTTCATGTGGCATCCCCTGCAGGCCAGTGCGTCCCCTTGAATGACACGCACAGGATCCGCAGGCGGTCGCGGACGGTCAATGTCCCGCACGGAAGGTGACCGGGTCCGGACGCCGGTGAACCGGCGGGGGCCCGATGGCGTCCGCGCACGTGTCTCCCCCGGCGGCGGAGCCCGGACGAAGTACAGCGTTTGCAGGATCCGCCGGGCGCGCGCAGCCGTCATCGTCGGTGGATGCAACCGATCCGCGTCCTCATCGTGGACGATCACGCGCTGTTCGCCGAGGCCCTCGCGGCGCGGCTGGGGCGCGAGCCCGATCTGGTGATCCTGCCGATCGCCTCCGACGTGCGGCGCGCGCTCGCGCTGACCGCCACCGAGCGCCCGCGGGTGCTCGTCCTCGACCTGATGCTGGGCGCGGAGAGCGGGCTGGACGTCCTGGACCGGGTCCGCGCGGACCATCCGGACGTCCGGGTCGTGGTGCTGACCGCGATGAGCGACCTGGACGCGCTGGTGCAGGCCGTCCGGCGGGGCGCGGTCGGGTGGCTGGAGAAGACCGAGAGCGCCGAGCTGGTCGCGCGGGTCATCCGGTCGGCGGCGCGGCAGGGCGGATGGATCCCGCCGGACGTGCTGGGCGACGTGCTGCGCAGGCTCGTCCGGGACGGCGGCGAGGCCGGGGGCGACGCGCTGCTGGCCGGGCTGACGCCGCGGGAGCGCGAGGTCCTGCAGTGCATGGTGGACGGGCTCGGGCGCGCCGAGATCGCCGAGCGGCTCGGGCTGTCGGCCAACACCGTCCGGACGCACACGCAGAACCTGCTGGCCAAGCTCGGGCTGCATTCGGCGCTGGAGGCGATCACGCTCGCGATGCGGGCCGGCATGCGGCCGTCCGGCTGACCCGGGCCCTGATGCAAAAGGCGTAGCCGAGGGTCGTCTTTTGGGCGATTGCTCCGCCGAAGCCCCTTCTTACGCTCGCCGTGACGAGCCGGAGGGGAAGATCGTGGAGATCGACGAGGTCGCGGCGCGGGTGGTTCGCAGCTACTGGGCGCTTCTGCTGGTCATGACGGTGGTCCCGCTCGTGCTGGTGGGGCTGGCGATGGGCGGCCAGGAGCCGCCGGCGGTCGCGCAGTCGCGGCTGCAGGCGAGCAGCCGCGCGACGGACGCGGCGCCCGGCGACGCGGGCGTGTCCATCGTGGTCAGCCAGGTGAAGGCGTTCGCGACCAGCGAGAACCTGCTGAGCGGGGTGCTGCGCGCGCAGCGGGTGGACCGGTCGACGGTGAAGGTCGCCAAGGCGATCGAGGTGACCGGGCTCGGGACGTCCACGATCGTCCAGCTGTCGGTGAAGGACCGCGATCCGGACGTGGCGCGGCGGCTGGCGGACGCGCTCGGCGCCGCCGTCGTCAAGGAGATCAACGCCTCCAACCAGGGCTCGATCACGCAGCAGATGGAGCAGATCGACAAGCGCGTCCGGGAGCTGGAGAAGAAGCTCGGGCCGCTGTCGCGGCGGGCGGGCGCGCAGCCGAACCCCGACATCGGCGCCGCGAACGAGCGGGAGCGGGTGCAGGCGGAGCTGACCGACCTGCGGTCGAACCGCTCGGACCTGCAGACGCAGCTGTCGACGGCCGGGACGGCGTCGGTGGTGCAGCCGGCGGTGCTGGCGCCGCGCACGAACCCGGTGGTCATGATGGCGTCGATCGCGGGCCTGGTCGGGCTGATCGGCGGGATCCTGATCGCGGTGGTGACGGAGATGGTCCGGCCCACGATCCCCGGGCAGCGGCGGGTGGCGCGGCGGCTCGGGGTTCCGCTGCTCGGCTGGGCCGACCGGGGACCGGTGCGGCTGGCCGACCTCGGGCGGCGGATCCGGCTGGCCGCGAAGAAGGAGGGCGTCGGGCGGATCACGCTGGTCGGCGCGCCCGGACCGCTGCCCGCCGACCTGGTGTCGTCGGTCGCGTCCGCCGTGTACGGGGACGACACGAAGGTCGTCACGGCACGTCCCGGCAACGACGACGACGGCGGCGAGGACGACCCCGGCGGCGACGGCGGGCCGTCGCTCAACAGCAGCGGGCCCGGCGGGAAGACGAGCACGTCGGTGGTCCGCGCCGGCGGCACCGCCGTGATGACGAAGAAGTCCGAGGTGTCGCCCTCGGAGGTCACCCAGCCGGTTCCGGTGCGCCGGCTCTGCCATGTGCACGCGTTCGAGGACATCGATCCGGGTTCGGACGAGGTGGTCGGCGTGGTCGTGGTGGTCGGGCCGGTGACGCGGGTGGCGGGGCTGGAGACGGTCCGCGACCTGGTCGCCGCGTCGGGCTGGCCGCTGCTCGGCGTCGTCGCCGTGTCCCGCAAGATCTCCACTTCCCACACGAGCAGGGGGTAGCAGATGAGTTCGTCCGTTCCGTTCACGATCCCGTCGGTGTCCGGCGAGGTGTCCGACGCGGTCGTGAAGGTGCTCGACTCGGGCTGGATCACGACGGGTCCGCAGACGGCGGCGTTCGAGCAGGAGTTCGCCGACTACCTGGGCGCCGCGCACGTCGTGGCGGTCGCCTCGTGCACGACCGCGCTGGAGCTGTGCCTGCGCGCGCTGGACCTGCCGCCCGGGTCGGCGGTGCTGACGCCGAGCCTGACGTTCTGCGGCGCGATCAACGCGATCCTGCACGCCGGGCACCGGCCGGTGCTGGTGGACATCGACGAGGACACGCTCGTGCCGAGCCCCGAGACGGTGCGGGCGGCGGCCGGCCGGTGCCGGCCCGCGGCGATGATCGTCCAGAACCAGGGCGGCTACCCGGTGGACGTGGCGGCGCTGGCGGAGGCGGCCGGCCTCGACCGGACGCGGGTCGTCGAGGACGCGGCGCACGGTCCGGGCGCGGGCCGCGGCGGCGCGAACGTCGGATCGGAGTCGTTCGCGGCGTGCTTCTCCTTCTACGCGACGAAGAACATGCCGATCGGCGAGGGCGGCGCGGTGGCGTCCAGCGACGGGGAGTTCGCCGACCGGGTCCGCGCGATGCGGATGCACGGGATGAGCAAGGACTCCTGGAAGCGCTACCTGCCCGGCGGCAGCTGGCGCTACGACGTGAAGACGGTCGGGCTGAAGGCGAACATGACCGACGTCCAGGCCGCGATCGGGCGGGCGCAGCTCGCGGCGCTCCCCGGCTGGCAGGAGCGGCGCGCCGAGATCGTCCGGCGGTACGACGCGGCGCTGCGCGACCTGCCGGGCCTGGTCCTGCCCCAGCGCAACCTCGACGGGATCCAGCACGCCTGGCACCTCTACCAGGTCCGCGTCCCGGACCGCGACGCGATCAGCGCCGAGCTCGAGGCGGCGGGCGTCGCGACGTCCGTGCACTTCATCCCGGCGAACCAGATGACCGCCTACCAGGCGATCCTGGGCGCCGAGGAGTGCGCGCGGGTGCCGGTGACCGACCGGGTCGGCGAGGAACTGCTGTCGCTTCCGCTGTATCCGGGGCTGTCGGAGGACGGCGTCGAACGCGTCGTCGCCGCACTCGCCGAGGCCCTGCGGACCCGGAGCTGACCGTGCGAAGGTTCATGCCGCGCCGCCGTACCGGGACCACCGCGCCGGTCCCGGCGGCCTCCGGCGCCGCCAGTCCGCTCGCCCTGCTCATGGGGCGGGACGAGGTGGTCATGGCGCGGCACCGGGGGCGGCGGCTGGTGCGCGGCCGGCGGGTGCTGGTCACCGGCGCGTGCGGGACGGTCGGCCGCGCCCTCTGCCACCAGGTCGGACGGCTCGAACCGGCCGCGCTGACCCTGCTCGACCGCGACGGCGAGGGCCTGCGGCGCCTGGAGAGCGAGCTGGACGCCGCGCTGGACGGCGTCGCGCTCGCCGAGGCCGACGTCCGCGACGAGCGGCGCGTCGACGCGGCCATCGAGGCGGCCCGCCCCGACCTGCTGTTCCACACGGCGGGCCGCAACGAGCTGGCGGCCGTCGAGCGCGATCCGTGCCGGGGCGCCGCGCACAACGTCCTCGGCACCCGGCACGTGATCGACGCGGCGGTGCGGCACGGGGTGGAGCGGGTCGTGTTCGTCTCGTCCGACAAGGCCGCCGACCCGACGTCGGTGTTCGGCGCGACGATGCGGCTCGGGGAGCTGCTGCTGCGGACGGCGACGCCCGGCCCGACGTGCTTCGCCGCCGTCCGGGTCGGCAACGTGATCGGCGAGGCGGGCCCGCTGCTGAGCCTGCTCGCGCACCGCATCTCCTCCGGCGAGGTCGTCACGATCACCCACCCCGAGGTGGCGCGCCACTTCATGACGGTGCAGGAGGCGGCGGGGCTGCTGATCGAGGCGGCGGCGATGGCGGAGGAGGCGGAGACGTTCGTCCTCGACATGGGCCGTCCCGTCCCGGTCGTCGACCTCGTCCACCGGTACGCCGAGCAGCTGCGGCTGCCGGAGGTGACGATCCGGTTCAGCGGGCTCGGGCCCGGCGAGAAGCTCGCGGAGAAGGCGTTCGCCGACTCCGAGCGGCGGATCCGTACCGCGCACCCGAAGATCTGGGCGACCCGTCCCGCCGCGCCGCCCGCCGGGCTCCCGCAGCTGCTGGACGAGCTGGAGGCCGCGGCCGGCGCGGGCGACGGCGACGCGGTGCGGCTGCTGCTGCGCCGGCTGCTCCCCGAATACCACCCGGTCCGGCGGCCCGGCCCCGCCGAGCCCCCGTCTCTTTA
>NZ_SMJW01000315.1 GCF_004348335.1 Actinomadura bangladeshensis
GGGTGGACGGGGGCCGGTCCGGCCAGCGGGTCCGGACGGCGCCGGCGTCCAGGACGACCTCGCCGAGCACGCCGCCCGCGAACGTCCACGCGCCGGGCCGCTCGTAGACCACGTAGTCGCCGAACAGGCCGGATCCGGCCAGCCGGGCCATGGCGGCGAGGGGCTCGGAGGGGCACTCCAGCACGAGCTCCGTGGGATTCGCATCAGCGCGCAGACCGATGGACAAGGCAGCCAACTCCCTCTCGCGGCCGGAAGATCAAGTTAGGTAAGGCTAACCTTGCATGGTCAACATAGGCAAGGCTAACCTAACTCGTGATCATGGCGGTGGACGAGAGGGCGGGCGTGCGGACGACGGCGGCGCGGCGGCGCGAACTGATGCGGCGGATGATGGCCGAGGCCGGGCTGGGGTCCGGCGACGCCCGGATCACCCCCCGCGGATCGGACGGGCCGGCCCCGCTGTCCCACGCGCAGCAGAGCATGTGGCTGCACCACCGCACCTTCCCGGACAGCCCCGCCTACAACGTCTGCCTGCTCGTCCGCATGGACGGGCCGCTCGACCCCGGTGCCCTGCGCGAGGCGCTGCGCGGCCTGATCCGCCGCCACGCCGTCCTCCGCACGACGTACACGGAGGAAGGCGCGGAGGACGGTGCGAAAGACGGGGCGGAGGCCCGGCCGGTGCAGGTCGTCACCGGCGACGACACCCTGGAGCTCGCGCCGGTTCCGTGCGCGGACGCCGAGGCGCGGGCGGCGGAGCTGGCGGCGATCCCGTTCGACCTGCGGAACGAGCGGCCGATCCGGCTGGAGCTGCTCGGGCTCGGCGAGGGCGAGCACGCGCTGGTCCTGGTCGTCCATCACATCGCGTGGGACGGGATGACCTGGGGGTCGCTGTCGCGCGACCTGTCCGCCCTCTACCGCGCGGCCGTCACCGGCGAGCCCGACGGCCTGCCGGCGCTGGACGTCCAGTGCGCCGACTACGCGGAGTGGGAGCAGCGGCGGCCCGCCGACGAGGCCGACCTCGCCTACTGGCGCGGGCGCCTCGACCCGCCGCCCGCGCCGCTCGACCTGCCGGCCGACCGTCCGCGCGGCGCCGCCGCCGACGAGCGGGGCGGGCGCCGCGCGCGGCGGTTCGGCGACGCCGTCACCGAGGGGATGCGCAAGCTCGCCGCCGAGGAGAACCTCACCCCCTACATGGTGATGACGGCGGCCTACGCCGTCCTGCTGCACCGCTACACCGGCGCGGACGACATCGCGATCGGGTCGGCGGTGATGAACCGGGAGCACGCCGAGACCGAGCGGCTCGTCGGCAACTTCGGCAACACGCTCGTGCTGCGGACCGACCTGTCCGGCGCGCCGACGTTCCGGGAGGCGCTGCGGCGCACCGGCCGGACGGTCACCGAAGGCTTCGCGCACCAGGCGCCGCCCTTCGACCGGATCGTCCGGGAACTCCGCCCCGCGCGGGGGCGCGGCAGGTCGGCGTTCTTCGACACGATGCTGCTCTTCCTCGCCCAGGAGATCGGCGAGCTCGACCTGCCGGGCGTCACGTCGAGCTGGACGCACATCCACAACGGCACGACCCATGTCGACCTGTCGCTGGAAGCGTTCCTCCGGCCGCAGGGCATGACCGTCGAGGCCACGTTCCGGCGCGGGCTGTTCGACGACGAGCGCATCGACGCGCTGCTCGTCCACCTGGAGACGCTCCTCGGGGACGCCACCGCCGACCCGGACCGCCCCATCGGTGACCTCGACATCATGGACGCCGGCGAGCGCGCTCTCATCGAGGCCGCCAACGCCACCGAGCGGCCGGTGCCCGAGACGGACGTGGTCGCGCTGTTCGCGGAGCAGGCCGCCCGCACGCCCGGCGCCACGGCCGTCGAAGCCGGGACGGAGTCACTCACCTACGCCGAACTGGACGAGCGGTCCTCGGCGCTCGCGGCGGAACTTCGCGCCAGGGGCGCCGGAGCCGAGAGCGTCGTCGCGCTCGCGCTGCCCCGCACGCCGGATCTCGTCGTCGCGCTGCTGGGCGTCCTGAAGGCGGGCGCCGCGTACCTGCCGCTCGACCTGGACCACCCCGCCGACCGCCTCGCCTCCATGCTGGACGACGCCCGGCCCCTCTGCGCGATCGCCGCACCGGAGACCGCGCACCTCCTCCCGGACACGGCGGACCTCCTCGTCCTCGACGGCCCCCTGCCGCCGGAGCCCGCACCCGCCGGCGACATCGGTGCGGACCAGCTCGCCTACGTCATCTACACGTCCGGTTCGACCGGACGGCCCAAGGGCGTGGCGATCCCGCACGGCGCGCTGGCGAACTTCCTGCTCGCGACCCGCGCGCAGCTGGGCCTGGGCGCCGGGGACCGGCTCGTCGCGGTGACGACGATCGCGTTCGACATCGCGGCCCTGGAGCTGTTCGTGCCCCTGATCAGCGGCGCGACCGTCGTCCTCGCCGACCGGGCGACCGTCCGCGACCCGGCCGCGCTGGCCGGGCTGCTGAAGGACGCCGCGGTCGTGCAGGGCACCCCGTCGCTGCTCGGCACGCTCGAACCCGCCGCGCTGACGGGGCTCCGGGTGCTCGTCGGCGGCGAGGCGCTGCCGGCGGCGCTCGCCGAGTCGCTGCGGGCCGGGGCGGCGCTCGCGACCAACATGTACGGGCCGACGGAGGCGACGATCTGGGCGACCTCCGCGGACCTGCCCGCGTCCGGCATCGGCGGCCCGTTCTGGAACACCCGCGCGCACGTCCTCGACGCGCGGCTCCGCCCCGTGCCGCCGGGGGTGCCCGGCGAGCTGTACCTGGCGGGCGCCCAGCTGGCCCGCGGCTACGCCGGCCGCCCCGGCCTCACGGCGGAACGCTTCGTCGCGGACCCGTACGGGCCGCCCGGCTCCCGCATGTACCGGACGGGCGACCTGGCGCGCCGCGCCCGCGACGGGTCGATCGAGTACCTCGGCCGCACCGACGACCAGGTGAAGATCCGCGGGTTCCGGATCGAGCCGGCCGAGACGCAGGCGGTCCTGGCCGCGCAGCCGGGCGTCGCACAGGCGGCCGTCGTGGTCCGCGAGGACCGCCCCGGCGAGCCGAGGCTCGTCGGCTACTACGTCCCGGCGGACGGCGCCGGCGAGACGGACCTCCGCGACGCGCTCGCCGGCGCGCTGCCCGCGTACATGGTGCCGTCCGCGCTCATCGCCCTCGACGCGCTGCCCCGCACGGTCAACGGCAAGCTCGACCGCGCCGCGCTGCCCGCGCCCGAGGCCGCTGTCTCCGGCCGCGCGCCGCGCGACGCCCGCGAGGCGGCCCTGTGCGCGATCTTCGCCGAGCTGCTCGGCGTCGAGGGGGTCGGCATCGACGACGACTTCTTCGCGCTCGGCGGGCATTCGCTGCTCGCGACCCGCGTCGCGGCGAAGTCCCGCGCCGTCCTCGGCGCGGGACCGTCCATCGCGGACGTGTTCGAGGCCCCGACCGTCGCCGCCCTCGCGCCCAGGCTGGTGACGACCGACGTGGTGCGGGTGCGCGACGTCGAACGGCCCGCGATCGTCCCGGCGTCGGCGGCGCAGCGCGGGCTCTGGCTGGAGGAGCGGCTGCGCGGCCCGTCCGCCTCCTACGCGCTCCCGCTCGGACTCCGCCTCCGCGGCCCGGTGGACGAGGACGCGCTCGGCGCCGCGTTCGCCGACGTCGTCGCCCGCCACGAGGCGCTGCGCACGCTGCTCGTCGAGGGACCGGACGGGCTGCCCGTCCAGCACGTCCGGGAAGCGGACGCCCGCCTCTCCGTCATCGACGCGCGGGGCGAGACCCCGGAGCGCGTCGCGGCCGTCGAGCGGGACGCCGCCGCGCACGCCTTCGACATCGGCCGCGACCTGCCCGTCCGCGGCACCCTCGTCCGGACCGGCGACGACGAGCGCTCGCTGATCCTGCTGCTGCACCACGCCGCCGCCGACGAGTGGTCGTTCACACCGCTGCTCGCCGACCTCTCCCGCGCCTACGAGGCCCGGCGCGGCGGACGCGCACCCGACTGGGAGCCGCTGCCCGTCCAGTACGCCGAGTACGCGGCCTGGCAGCGCGACGCCGCCCCCGACCCGGCCCCCCAGCTCGACTTCTGGGCGGAGGCGCTCGCCGGACTGCCCGCGGAGACGGTCCTGCCGCTCGACCGGCCGCGCCCGGCGGAGGCGAGCCACCGGGGCGGGCTGGTGCCGTTCCGGCTCCCGGCCGCCGCGGTCCGGCGGCTGGCCCGCGACACCGGGACCAGCGTGTTCATGGTGCTGCACGCCGCCGTCGCCGCGCTGCTCCAGCGGTCCGGCGCCGGCGACGACATCGCGCTCGGCTCACCCATCGCCGGACGCGCCGACGAGGACCTCGCCGGCCTGGTCGGGGTGTTCGTCAACCCGCTCGTCCTGCGCGCCGACCTGTCGGGCGACCCGAGCTTCGCCGAGCTGCTCGACCGGGTGCGGGCCGCCGACCTCGCCGCGTTCTCCCGCGCCGACGTCCCGTTCGAGCGGGTCGTGGACCGGCTCGCCCCCGAACGCTCGCTGGCCCGCGGCCCGCTGTTCCAGGTGATGATCGTCCACCAGCGGCTGGACGACGTGCGCCTCGCGCTGCCGGGCGTCCGCGCCGAGCCGTTCCTGCCCGAGACCGGCGGCGTGAAGTCCGACCTCGACCTCTACTTCGCCGAGGGCGACGACGAGATCGAGGGCTTCGCCGCGTACGCCGCCGACCTCTTCGACGCCGCCACCGTCGAAGGGCTCCTGGACTCCCTCGGCGGCCTGATCGCCCAGGTCACCGCCGACCCCGGACTGCGGCTCTCCTCCCTCGGCGCGGCCGTCGAGCATCCCGACACCGCCCGCGACTTCCCGATCAAGACGGTCGCCGCGCTCATCGAGGACCAGGCCGCGCGCACCCCGGACAAGACCGCCGTCGTCTTCGGCGACACCGCCCTCACCTACGCCGACCTCGACCGGCGCGCCGAGGACCTCGCCGACCGGCTCGCCGCCGCCGGCGCCGGCCCGGAGCGCGTCGTCGGGCTCGCCCTGCCCCGCTCGGACGCGTTCGCCGTCGCGCTGCTCGCCGTCCTCAAGGCGGGCGCGGCCTACCTGCCGATCGACCTGTCGTACCCGCCCGCGCGCGTCGAGGCGATGCTGGACGCCGTCCGGCCGCTGCTCGTCCTCGGCCGCGACGCCTTGCCCCCGGACGCGCCCCGCCGCGTCCGCCCGGACCTCCGCCCCGACCACCTCTCCTATGTGATCTTCACGTCCGGGTCGACCGGGACGCCGAAGGCCGTCGCCGGCACCCAGCGCGCCCTCACCAACCGCCTCGCCTGGGGCGCGGACCTCGCGGCGCCCGGCGTCCGCGTCGCCAAGTCGCCGCCCGCGTTCATCGACGGCACGACCGAACTGCTCGGCGGCCTCGCCGCCGGCGACACGGTCGTCATCGCCGACGAGGCGACCGCGGCCGACGCCGTCGCGCTCGCCGACTTCATCGAACGGCACCGCGCCGGGCTCGTCACGCTCGTCCCGAGCCTGCTCGCCGCGTTCGCCGAGAACGGGCTGCCGCCGTCGGTCACCACCTGGATCAGCAGCGGGGAGGCGCTGCCCGCCGCGCTCGCCGAGCAGGTCCCGGCCCGGCTGGTCGACCTGTACGGGTGCTCGGAGGCCGCCGGCGACAGCCTCATCGCGGAAGCCGGGGGACTGACGCCGATCGCCAACACCCGCGCGCACGTCCTCGACGCCGCGCTCCGCGAGGTCCCCGCCGGCGAGCTGTACCTGGCGGGCGACGGGCTCGCGCGCGGCTACCTCGGCGACCCGGCCCGCACCGCCGAGCGGTTCGTCGCGAACCCGTTCGGCCCGCCCGGTTCCCGCCTCTACCGGACCGGCGACCGGGTCCGGCGCCGCCCGGACGGCGGGCTCGACTTCCTCGGCCGCACCGACGACCAGATCACGATCCGCGGCTTCCGGATCGAGCCGGGCGAGGTCGAGGCCGTGCTCGGCGCCCAGCCGGGCGTCCGGCGGGCCGCCGTGGCCGCGCACGGCTCCCGCCTCGTCGGGTACGTCGTCGGCGACGCCGACACCGGGGCGCTGCACGAGTCGCTGCGGAGCCTGCTGCCCGGCCATCTCGTCCCGGCCGACCTGGTCGTCCTGGACGAGCTGCCGCTGAACCCGAACGGGAAGGTCGACCGGCGCTCGCTCCCCGAGCCGGGGCGGCCCGCCGGCGGGCGGGCGCCGTCGACCGAGCCGGAACGCGTCCTCGCCGCCCTCGCCGCCGGCGTCCTCGGCCGCGGCACCGTGGGCGCCGACGACGACTTCTTCCGCACCGGCGGCGACAGCATCGGCGCGGCGCTCCTCGTCGCCCGCGCCCGCCGCGCCGGGCTGTCCTTCACCGTCCGCGACGTCTTCCGCCTCCGCACGGTCGAGAGGCTCGCCCGGACGGCCGCGCCCGCCGCCGGCGCCGTCTCCGCGCGGGCCGCCGAACCGCTCGGCGAGCTTGCGCTCTCGCCGCTGCAGGAGGGCCTGCTCTTCCACCTGATGCTCGCCGGCGAAGGCCGCGACATCTACGTCCAGCAGGCCGTGGTGACGCTGTCCGGCCCGGTCGACGCGGGCCGGATGGCGGACGCGGCGCGCGCGGTCCTGACCAAGTTCCCGAACCTCCGCGCCGGGTTCAGGACGGACGGCGACCGCGCCGTGCAGTTCGTCCCCGACGACGTCGACGTGCCCTGGACGCACGCCACCGTCGCCCCCGGCGACCTCGAAGCGTTCATCGACGCCCAGCGAGCGGAACCGTTCGACCCGGGCGAGCCGCCGCTGATCCGGTTCGCGCTGGCCACCCTCGCCGCCGATGACCACCGCCTGATCCTGACCTCCGAGCTGATCCTGCTGGACGGCTGGTCGGGCGGCCTCCTCGTCACCTCGCTGCTCGACTCCTACACCGATGCCGCCGCGGAGGCGGCGCGTCCCGTCCCGCAGTTCCGCGCTTTCCTCGACTGGGTCGGCACCCGCGACAAGGCCGCCGCCGTGGACGCCTGGCGCCGCGCCCTCGACGGCTTCGACGAGCCCGCCCTCGTCCGCCCCGGCCTGGCCGGCAGAACCGCCGACCTCGCGGACGCAGGGGAGGTGCACCGGCCGCTCCCGCCCGCCCTAGCCGAACGGCTCGACGCCGTCGCCCGCGACCGCGGCGTCACCCCCGGCACCCTCTTCGAGACCGCGTGGGGCCTGGTCCTGATGGGCCTGACCGGGCGGGACGACGTCGTCTTCGGCGCCTCCGTGTCGGGACGCCACCCCGACGTGGACGGCGTCGAATCCATGGTCGGCCTGCTGTTCAACACCATCCCCGTCCGAGTCCAGGCGGGCCCCGCCGACCCGCTGGCGGCCGTGCTCGACCGCGTCCAGCAGGCGCAGTCCGAGCTGTTCGACCACTCCTACGTCGCGCTCGCCGACGTCCAGCGCGCCACGGGCCTCGGGACGCTCTTCGACACGCTGTTCGTCTTCCAGAACTTCCCCGGCATGCCGACCGGCCGCGGCTTCGGCCCGGACGGCGGCCTCCGCGTCCTCGGCCGCGAGGTCCGGGACGCCACCCACTACCCGATCACGATGGTCGTCGAACCCGGCACGGGGCTGCGCGTCATGTACCGGGGGGACGCCTTCACCGGCGCCGAGGCCGAACGCGTCACCGACCGCTACCTCGGCGTCCTGCACCAGCTCGCCGACGACCCCGGCGCGCCCTGCCACCGCCTCGACCTCCTCGTCCCCGAGGAACACGAGGGGATCCGCCGCGACTGGGACGAGGCGCGGCATCCCGTCCCCGAGCTGACCGTCGCGGAACTGCTCGCCGAACGCGCGGCGGAGCAGCCCGGAGACCTCGCGCTCGTCTCGCTTCCCGACGTGCGCCTCACCTACGGGGAGCTGAACGCCGAGGTCAACCGCCTCGCCCGCCTCCTCATCGCGCACGGGGCGGGCCCGGAGCGGGTCGTCGCCCTCGCGCTGCCCCGCTCCGCGCAGATGGTCGTCGCGCTGTTCGCCGTCCTGCGCACCGGCGCCGCGTACCTGCCGCTCGAACTCGACCACCCGGCCGACCGGCTCGACTACATGCTCCAGGACGCGGCCCCCGCCTGCCTGGTCTCGCACCGCGACATCGCCGCCGGGCTCGCCTTCACCGGCCCGACACTCGCGCTGGACGACCCGGAGACCGCCCGCGCCCTCGCCGGCCTCCCCGGCACCGACCCGGCCCCCGGCGAACTGCGGGAC
>NZ_SMJW01000316.1 GCF_004348335.1 Actinomadura bangladeshensis
TCCGGAGACCGGCCAAGCGGAACGCCCGGACGAGCCCGGCGAAGAACAGCGCACCCAGAACTCGGGCAACCAGGACGCCGGAGACATTCCCCCACAGCCACCGGATGAGCGCGACCAGCCTGAAAGCAGTGACCACCCGCGGCCCCCGCAGCAGGACGGCCACACCCCCGGCATCGGCACCCCTGGCCCGGAGGCCGCCGCCGGGCAGATCCTCCAAGCCGACCACCAGCCCGCCAGACACGAGCCAGTCCCCGAGGAGAGGGCGCCGGAGACCACGCGACCGTACGACCAGGCGGGTGGCCTTACCCGTCCAGATCCGCACCACCAACGAGATGTCGAGGACACCGTCCCAAAGCTGCCTGACGGAAACCCCGAGCGGTTCCCAGACCCGCGCGACCGCTGGTCCAGCCTCGTCAACGACGGCGGCCCCACAGCGGATCCGCTGCGCGGCAACAACTGCCTGGACTGCTCGCCATCGCTGATCTCCACCGGGCACGGCGAACCCGCGGTGTCCGCCCCGCGGTATCCCGACCGTCAGCCGGACGGATCGCTGGATAGATGAGAGGTGAGGACGGTGGCCGGGTGCAGGTCGCGGTGGAACCGGAGGGGTGGGCCGTCCCGGGCGGGCGCGGCGGCTCGTATTTCCAGGGAGCACGGACGGCGTTGGGGTCGGGGATGGGGCCTGGTCCGGTACTCGCGGCTGTGCTTCGGGTCTCGGTCTGATCGGCTGGTCGTGGCGGTTACGGCGGGCTGTAGACGCTCGGGAGGTCGCCGGTGATGCGGCGGAACGCCTCGGCGAAGGCTCCGGGTTTGCGGTAGCCCACCGCGCGCGCCGTCGCTCTGATGGGGACGCCTTCTGCGAGGAGGGTGAGTGCGGCGCGGATGCGGGCGTGGGTGCGCCATTGCGCGAACGTCATTCCCGTCTCGGCCTGGAAGAGCCGGGTCAGCGTGCGGACGCTGGTGGCGGCGTGGTCGGCCCACGCGGCGAGGTCGCGGTCGTCGGCGGGATGGGCGAGCAGGGCCTCGGTGACGTCCCGTAGGCGCGGGTCGGTCGGCATCGGGAGCTGGAATGTCGTGCTGGGGACGGGTTCCAGGAGTTCGGCCAGGAGCGTCTCGGCCTGCAGGCGCGCCCGTCGCGGGTGCCGGTCGAGGTGCACGATCAGTTCCCGGACCAGGGGCGTGACGAGTACTCCGGTCGGCTCGGTCCAGGTGATGGGGCAGTGCTGCGCGCTCAGGACGACGCCGTAGCCGCGCCCGCCGCGCACCACCGCCAAGGCGTGCGGGACGCCCGCCGGCATCCACAGCGCGTGGGTGGGAGGCACCAGCCAGTCACGGTCGGCGGTGCGGTGGGTGACGGTGGCGGTCTCGCTCCAGCTCAGCAGGTGGAACGGGTGCTCGTGCAGGTCGAAGGCGACACCGGCATCGAAGTCGGTCCGCGCGGTCGCCAGCACGGTCCCCGGCATGGCGTCCTCCCGGTCTTGGCCAGATCACGGCATGGGTTGGCCCCCATCCGCCGACTGGCCACCCTACCTTCGGGGTGGACAGGTGAGGAGAGGACATATGCGCACACCGGCCACGGTCGCGGACATCGACGCGATCATCGGAACACCGCCCCGGATGGTCTTGCTGAAGGCGACCGGCACCCTCGACGAGGGGTGCCGGGAGGTGTTCGCCGCCGCCCCGGCGGCGGCGCTGGGCATCCGCGACACGTCCGGCGTCCCCCGCACGATGCTCGTCGGCGGGACGGCCGGGTTCGCCCGCGCCGAATCGCGGACGCGCCTGTCGCTCCCCGTCCCGGACGGGTCGCCGATGCCCGCGCTCGGCACGGGGGTGTCGATGGTGTTCCTGATTCCCGGTGTCGGGGAGACCTTCCGCCTGAACGGCACCGCCGCCGGTGCCGGTGGCGGACGCGTCGCCATCGACATGACGGAGGCGTACATGCACTGCGCGCGCTGCATGCTGCGCTCCAAGCTGTGGACCGCCGTCCCGGACGCCCCTCCGGACGCTCCGAACGTCCCGGCCGGCGGGCCGCTGTCCGCCCCGGGCGCCGCCGCGTTCCTCGCGGCCTCGCCGTTCACCTTCCTCTCCTCGCGCGACGGTGAGGAGCGGGCCGACACCAGTCCGCGCGGGGACGGTCCGGGCTTCCTGCAGGTGCTCGACGGAGCCACCCTCGCGCTCCCCGACCGGCGAGGGAACAAGCGAGCCGACACCCTCCGCAACCTCATGACCTGTCCGGACGTCTCGCTGGCCGCCCTGCTCCCCGGCAGCAGCGAGGTCCTCCATCTCAGCGGCACCGCACGGGTCAGCACCGACCCGGACCTGCTCGCGACGATGGCGCTGCGGGACAAGCCGCCGCACGCGGCGATCATCGTGCACGTCGAGCACGCCGAACTGACGCGCGCCACCGCCGTGGACGTCCTGTGGAACGGCCCGCGCGACCCCGGGCGTCTGCCGGACTTGACCGGGATCGCGGCCGCCCACGTCGCGGCCAACACCGAAAGCGGCCGCGGCGCACGCCTGCTCGGACGCGGCCTGGCCGCCGCACCCGGCGCGCTCACCCGCCGCGCCATGGACGCGTCCTACCGCTCGGCCCTCCGCGACGAGGGGTACTGATCAGCCGGTACACCCAGGCTCTGCCCGAAGGCCGTGGTCGGCTTCGCCATGCCACTGCCGCAGCACGGTGTTGGAGGCGGCCGGCGTGTCCGCGCCGGAGCACTTGGCTCGTCACGGCGTCCGGGTGCTGGGCTTTTCGACGCCGTCCCACGTCGCCACCCGTTACGGCTGGACGCCGATGTGGTCCAAGAGGTCGCGCATGGTCGCGCTGACGAAGGTGCGGGGGGTTACCCACCACGACCTGCACCACGAGATCCACCTGTCCGATCCTCGCGAGACCGCCCTGGAGGAGATGCGCATGATCCTCCGCCAGGACCGGCGGGCGGCGGTTCGGGACCCGCCGCCGGACTGCTCCCCCCCCCGCGGGTCCGGGTTCAGAAACCCCCGAAGTCGGAGTACGCGCTGTACAGGCCGGACCGGTAAGGCACTTCGGGAAGCGGCTCGTTGACCCGCGGCTTCGGGATGCTGATCTCGATTGATACCGGTGGCTCCCACTTGTGGGTTTCGAAGATCGTCCGGAGTTCACGGTCGGCGATGCCCGCGGCGCCGGTGGCCGCGACACGGGACAGGGCGTCCAGCGACAGCGGTTGATCCAGCGCACGGCGCAGCCGCCGGGCCCGCCGGACCCGGCCCCACTGCCACAGCGCACGGACGCGGGAGCCCGGCAGCAGCCGCTCCGCCCGAAGCCGCCGGCCGACCTCCTCGACCGCTGGGGACGCCGCGATCATCAGCACGGTCAGGCCGAGCACCCTGCCGACCTCCGGCACGACCTTCAGCGCGGCGGACTCGACGGGGTCGCGGGGTTCGCGGCGTTCCGCGTACACCCGGTGCCGATCCGGCGAGATTCTGATCTGACCGTCTCCGGCCAACCTGACCAGCACGGTCATCGCGACACGCTCGCGGCCGCCGCACAGGTAGGCGATCTCGTCGGGGCCGAGGTCGGTGTGATCGCGCATCAGGTTCACTTCCCACTGAGGTCGTGACAGCTCGAACGATTTCCGGTCAGACGCACAGCGCTCCGCTGACGTTCCGGCGTCAACCGGGGCGCCGTGCCGGAGCCACGGCGGTCTCGGCGATCAGGTCGGTGACGGCGCTGAGGGACACGTAGTCGCGGCCGGGGTCCCCGGTAGTCGCGGAGCCGGGGCTCGACGGCTCCGGGCAGACATACATTGACGCGGCCACCACCTGGGCTACCGGCGTGGCCGCCGCGGACCATGCCCGAGGGCTTCCGCAGCGTGTCAGGCGCAGGGTGATGTTGCCGGTGGCAGAGCCCTGCCCGGGCGCCGAGTCAACGCCGTACTGAGGTCGGCATGTCCAGCGAGTACGGCGACCCGTGTTCGCGCTTGATCGTCCGGCGGACGATCGGCGGGTGACGGGCCCGGCGGTGGAAGGAGAGGGCCGCGGACACTTCTTGCTGATTCCTTCGGGACCGATACCCCCGCAGAGGACGCCGACCACCCCCCGGGCTCCGGAGCATCCACCGGGACCACCGCCCGACCGGCCCGAACAGCCCGGCTTCCCGTCCCGCATAGGTCGCCGCGCCGCTCGCGAAGCACAAGAGGCCCGCGCGCTTTGGGTGATGGCGCTCCAGGCAAGGGTTCTCACGGGTGAAGTTCGGGCGGACGGACGCGCATGGGAGCAGTGGACGTCGGGGCTAACGAACGTTCATGTCTTGCACGTTCGACTTACGTTGTTCCTACAGCGCATAAGACGTGTTCGATACAAAATTGTCACGGTGTTCGGGCTGACCAGGCGTTCATTTCTCCGCCGAGTGTCGGACGAGTCGTGTACACACGGTAGTGACATGATCACGGTCCTGCCTCCCGGGGGTCAGCATGGTCAGCCCGTACGTACGACGCCAGCGTCTGGCGGCCGAACTCCGCAAGCTCCGCGAGGAGCGCGGCATGATGGCGGACGAACTCGCCAAGCGCATCCACTACTCCCGCATGAAGATCAGCCGCCTGGAGAACGCCCACGGCCGCCCCGACGTCGCCGACGTCATCAAGATCCTTGACACACTCGGAGTCGCAGAGGGAGAGTGCATGAGGATCGTCCGTCTGGCTTCGGCAGCGGCTGAGAGAGGCTGGTGGGATCGATTCGGCGACTCGATGGGAGTTCGGCAGAAGCTGTACGCCGACCTGGAGTTCGGTGCTGACACGATTCGCGACTACGACCCGACGGGGATCCCAGCAGTTCTCCAAAATCCCGACTTCATCGAGGCGCTGATCAACCTCGACAGAAGCAACCGGCGGGTCAAGTACGCCCCAAGCCAGGTGATCGAGGCTCGCCGACGTCGACAGAGCCACTTGCTGAGGCCCGATGGCCCTTCGTACGACACCGTGCTTGATGAATTCGTCATCCTGCGCCTCGACGTGCCACCGGGAGTCATGATCGAGCAGCTCAGGCACATGGTTCAGATGGTGTCCGCGGAAGAGCAGCTCACCGTCCGGTTCCTGCGCTACAACGCGCGCATCACCGGTGGGCTCCTACCCAAGTCGTCATTCGCGCTCTACACCTTCCCAGTCGCCGAAGACCCCGACTTGGCCGTCGTAGACACGATCACCACCGATCTCGTCCACACGGACCCGACCGAGGTGGCAAGCTATAAGCGAGACTACGAACGCCTCCAGGAAGCCGCGCTGTCTCCCGACGAGAGCCTGGCCTTCCTCACGGAGACGGCAGACCAACTCGCAAATGAGATGAGACAACAAGCATGACCTCGAAGTTCACCGGATGGCGGAAGTCGAGCTACAGCGATCCAGACGGGAAGTGCGTGGAGGTAGGACGAGCAGCAGATGGGACCATCGGGGTCCGAGACACCAAAGCCCAGGGCACAGGGCCGATCCTGGAGCTTGTGCGCTCGGAATGGGCGGCTCTGCTCAATTCAATCCGATCGTCTTGACGGGACGCCTCTGATCGCGTCCCCATCGCTGGCACGATCCCCGTCTCGTGGCAATACGCAGGCCGCCGCAACATTCCCTCAACATATAGCGGCCTGCACGCTAGCCGTGGGCAGCAAACTTACATAGATCAACCCGGGAGCGTAACCTAATCAGTTAACCGAATAGACGAGAGCAAACAGATGGTGGAAATTATTCTCACCGGCACAAGTCACGTCATAGCCAGCCCCGACGGTTCTTGCGTGGAGATATCCCTCAGCTTGTCAAACACCATAGGCATTCGTGACTCCATGGTTCAAGACACTAGCCCCATCCTAGAACTGACGCGTCGAGAGTGGACGGCATTTCTCGACTCGATCCGAATGACTTGATCAGACGTTCCTGACCTCGGCGCGGTCAGGAGGTCTTCTTCCTCCGGCCGCCGCGCTTGGGCTTCTCGGGACGCCAGTTCTTGAGATCGTCGTCCGAGATCCCATATGTGCGCTGCTTGTCCTCCAAGTACATAGCGGACGCGTCGGCCGGGCTCTGCCCGAATGCGGGGTCAACCTCGCCATGCCAGCCACTGCCGCACCCACGGCAGTACCTCGGCCAGGCCGGCGAGCAGCGGAGTCAACCGAGCCGCGTCCCAGCCATCCTGAGTAGCCCGCTCCTCGATCAACATCATGAGCGCCTGGGCCTGTTCCCGATGATCCTAGCCAGCCCACCCGAGAAGCATGGCTGAGTCCCGTCCGGCCCGCTCCCCGGATACGAGATGAACCGCTCCTTGGGCATGTCCAACATCCCGCGGTTCCGCCGGTACGAAAGCTTGAGGAAGTCAGCTGAGGCGTACTTGGGAGGCGCCAGAATGTCGAGCCGCTTACCCGTCCGTTCCTCTTCCCGTTGCAGCTCCCAGACGTCCCATCCTTGCGCTCGCTTCCGCAGGCCGGACGGATCCTTGTATCGGCTGGGCGATAGCACCGATCATCGACGCTCTCTAGACGCGTCTGAAACGGGTGCGGTAGGCGGCCGGGCTGAAGGTGAAGAAGTGCCGGAAGCGGCGGCTGGCGTAGTTGGGGTCGTGCCAGCCCACCATCCGTCCGACCGCCGCGACGGGCAGATCGGTCTCGATGAGCAGTGCCGCCGCGCGCTCGGCGCGCAGCCTGCCCAGGTAGGTCATGGGCGGGACGCCCAGTTGCGCGGTGAACAGGCGGGCCAGGTAGGCCGGTGACGTGGTCACCGCCGCGGCGAGCTCGGTCAGGCTCCACGCGCGCTGGATGTCGTCCTCCAGCAGTTGCGCCGCGGCCGTCACCGCGGGGTGGGTCTGCCCGGCCGGGTCGGCGGGAAGCGATGCGGCCGTGCCGCCCAGCAGGCAGAGCAGCATGCCCACCAGTACGGCATGCGGGGGGCCGGGGCGAGGCCGGTCGGTGATCGCGGTGAGCCCGGGCTCGACGATGCGCAGCGTGGCGGGGTCCAGCCGGAGCGGGTGGCCCGAGCGGCCGGCGTCGTGCAGGATCCGTCCGAGCTGCGGGTCGGCCCGCAGCCAGGCCAGTTCGTGCTGGAACATCTCCGGGCCGACATAGAGATTGTGGACCACCAGCCGGCGGCAGTCCCGGTAGCCGTGCCAGTCCCCCGGCCGCAGCACCGTCACCGAGCCGCGGTCCAGTTCCCGCTCGCCCGCCGCCGATACGTGCGTCCCGGTGCCGGCGGTGACCACGGCCAGCTCGATGAAGTCGTGGCTGTGGAGGGCGGCACCGTCCCGCAACTCGTACCGCTCGGCGACGGCCGGCGGCCCGCCGGGCGGGAAGACCTCCGCGCGCCGCACACGGTGCACCGGGGCTCCTTCCGCAGGCGGTTGTCAAGATTGTGCTACATCTGCCGGGTTCCCGTGCTAGCCGCGTCCCCCTCGTGATCGCGACAGTAGTCGAAACCGACTCCCGAGACACGAGGAAGACGAGCATGGACGCCCTCGCCGCACACCCCCGCACCACCCCGGAGAACCTCTCCGAGGACATCGTCGCCGCCTACCGCCGTGATGGTTTCGTCCATGTCCCGGGAGTCATCTCCCGGACGGACGCCGCCAGGTACGCCTCGGCCGCCCTGGCTGCTCGGACCACCGTCCGCGACAACCACGACGGGATGATCTTCACCCAGCTGCTCCAGCTGTGGCGCCGGGACGAGACGCTGCGCGAGCTCACCCTGCACCCCGGCCTGGCGGCCATCGCGTCCCGGCTGGCGGGGATCCCGCTGCGGCTGTGGCACGACCAGCTGCTGATCAAGGATCCGCACAACGGGGCCGCCACCGAGTTCCACCAGGACCAGCCGTACTGGCCGCACTCCGGCTCCCGGCACGCGCTGTCGGCCTGGGTGGCGCTGGTGGACGTCCCCGTCGACCGCGGGTGCATGACGTTCATCCCGGGCTCGCAGCACCTGGACGGGCTGCGCCCGCAGGATCTGTCCGACCATGCGGACATGTTCGCCGTGGCACCCGAACTGGAGTGGGAGCACCGCGTCACCGTTCCCCTGCGGGCCGGCGACTGCACGTTCCACCACTCCCTTCTCGCGCACAGCGCCACCCCCAACTTCACCGACGATCCCCGCATCGCCCACGTCATCATCTACGTGGACGCCGACCTGACC
>NZ_SMJW01000317.1 GCF_004348335.1 Actinomadura bangladeshensis
GTGCCGATCAGGGTGAGGGTGGCGACGCGGCCGGGGTGGTCGAGGGCGAGGAGCTGGGCGATCCAGCCGCCGGGGCCGGCGCCGACGACGTGCGCCCGGGGCAGGCCGAGCGCTTCGAGCAGGGCGGCGGCGTCGGCCACCAGGTCGCGGAGGGTGTGGGACGGGGCCTCCGGGTCGCCGGCCGGCGAGCGGCCGGTGCCGCGCAGGTCGTAGCGGACGACGAAGCGGCGCAGTGCCGCGAGGCGCTCGCAGAGGGCGTCGGGCCAGGTGAGCATCGTGTTGCCGATCAGGAGCACCGGGACGTCGGCGGGGTCGCCGAAGGTCTCGGTGCAGAGGTCGACGCCGTTGGCGGTGATGAGCTTCTCCATGCCCGTACCGACTCCGGCGGCACCCGGAACTCATCGGGCGCCGCCGGAGTCGCCCTTCAGCCCTTCAGCCGTTCTGCCCTTCAGCCGTTCTGCCCGGCGGTCAGCGCGGCCAGGGTCGCGGTGATGTTCGCTTCGGCGGCCGCCTTGTCGATACCGGCTTCGGAGAGGATGCCGGTGCCGTTCTCGTGTTCGAGGAGGGCGAGGAGGATGTGCTCGGTTCCGATGTAGTTGTGGCCGAGGCGCAGGGCCTCGCGGAAGGTCAGTTCGAGGGCCTTCTTGGCGTCCTGGTCGAAGGGGATGAGCGCCGGGAGGTCGTCGGACTCCGGCGGCAGCGCGGCGGTGGCGGCCTGCCGGACGGTGTCCAGCAGGACGTCCTGCCCGGTGATGGCCTTGGCCGCGAGCGCCTCGGGCTCGGAGAGCAGGCCGAGGACGAGGTGCGCGGGGGTGATCTGCGCGCTGCCGGCGGCGCGGGCCTCGTTCTGCGAGGCGATGACGACGTTGCGGGCGCGGGTGGTGTACCGGGAGAAGCCCTGGGAGGGGTCGAGGTCCGGGGAGGCGTCCTTCGGGACGAAGCGCTTCTGCGCGGCCTGCTTGCTGACGCCCATGCTCGTGCCGATGTCGGTCCAGGACGCGCCGGAGCGGCGGGCCTGGTCGACGAAGTGGCCGATGAGGTGGTCGGCGACCTCGCCGAGGTGCTCCCCGGCGATCACCGCGCTGCTGAGCTGCTCGAGGGCGTCGGTGTGGACCTTCTTGATGGCGTTGATCAGGTCGTCCAACCGGACCTGGCCGATCGCCTGGGTGGGTTCCGTCATGCGTCAACCATAGGTTGACGATCGACGATCGTCAACCCGAGGTTGACGATTACCAGCCGGCGGCCCCCGCGAAGGTCGTCTCGTGCGGGTCGAAGCCGAGGGTCTTCCGCGCCGCCTCGATGTCGAGGGTGCGCTCCACGGCGAGATGGCCGATCGCGTACCGGGTGAGGCGCGGCGGTTCGGGGCGGCGGGCCAGCAGGAACGCGCCTTCGGCCGCGGCCGCGAGCGGGCGGGCGACGGCGGCCGGGAGGTAGACGGGCCTCGCCTCGATGCGGCGTTCGCGGAGGATCTCCCGGAACGCGTCGTCGATCACGACCGGGGCGGCGTCGGCGATGTTGAAGACGCCCGAGGTCACCGGGCCGGTGGCGGCCAGCAGGCAGGCGTGGACGAGGTTGCCGATCGAGGTCAGGCTGATGCGCTGGCGGCCCGTCCCGACGGCGGGCAGGATCGGGCCCCGGACGGCCGACAGGACGCGCGGCAGCAGGGTCGTGTCGCCCGGCCCGTAGACCGCGTGGGGGCGCAGGACGATCGCGCCGCGCTCCAGCGCCAGGCGTTCGGCGGCGGCCTTCGAGGCGCCGTAGGCGTTCATGTAGCGGGACACCGGGGCCTCGTCCTCGCGGGCCATGACGCTCGGGCGGAACGGGTCGTACACGCTGGCCGTGCTGACGTGGACGAACCGTGCGCCCGGGAAGGCGGCCAGGGCGTTGCGGGTGCCGGTGAGGTTGGCGGCGAAGAGCGTGCGGGCCGGTCCCCAGTCGGTGACGCTGCCCGCGCAGTGGATGACGGCGTCAACGCGCGGGGCGTCCTGGAGCGGGCCGCGGGTGAGGTCCCATGACCGGTAGAGCGCACCGCCCACATGGGCCTCGGGTGTCGCCGGACGGCGGCCGAACGCGTACGTCGTGACGCCTTGGGCCGCCAGTGCCCGGCACACCGCGCCGCCCACGAAGCCGGATGCCCCGGTCACGGCGATCCTCATGGCGATCTTCACGGCGTCACCAGGGCGCGGAGCCGGTCGCGGTCGAGCTTGCGGGTCCGGCCGGCGCGGGGCAGTTCGTCCAGGACGACGATGCGGTCGGGGAGGGCGTCGTGGTCGATGACGTCCGGAAGGGTGCGGTGCAGGCGGGCGTCGAGTCCGGGCGGGCCGACCACCGCGAGGACGACCTCCTCGTCCCCGGTCCGCGGGTCGGGGACGCCGACGATGGCCGCTTCGGCGACGCCGGGGAGCGCGGCGACCGATGGTTCGTACAGGCCGGGGTACAGGTTGAACTTGCCCCGGATCAGCATGTCCTTCTTGCGTCCCATGAGGACGAGGCGTCCGTCGTCCAGCCGGGCCAGGTCGCCGGTCGGGAGTTCGGTGCGGGGGTCCGCGCCGAGGTAACCGCGGCACAGGTTGGGGCCGGACAGCAGGAGTTCGCCGTCCTGCGCCAGACGCGCGCCCACACCGGGCAAGGGCGCGCCCAGGAGGTCGCCCGCCTCCGAATCCGTGTGCGCGAGCTTCTCCTCGGCCGACGCGATCGCCACCGGGAGGATCTCCGTCATCGCGTACACGGACAGGACCTCGGCGGACGGCGCCGCCGCGATCGCCCTCCGCAGGATCGGCGCGGGCGCGGGCGCCGCACCGAGCAGGACATGGCGGACGGACGGCGGCAGCTCCGGGACGACGTCCAGGATCTCCGCCAGATGGACGGGGACGCAGAACGTGTGCGTGGCGCCGCGCTCGCGCATCAGCCGGGCGAAGCCGGCCGGCGAGCAGAACAGCGGCGGCATCGACCAGCGGGCGCCCGCGATCAGCGTCGGCAGGCCGAGCATGAGCTGGTCGGTGTGCACGACGTCGCCGGGGCCGAGGGGCAGCCGGGCCCGGAACAGCTCGAGCGCCGCGGCGAGCGACGCCTGGGTGTGGACCACCGCGCGCGGGTCCGCCGTCGTCCCCGAGGTGAAGATGACGGCGGCGGGGGCGTCCGGGTCGGTGTCCCGGTCCGGCTCCGGAGCCGTGCCCCGGACCAGGCGGGCGAAGGACAGCGCGCCGCGCGGCACGCCCGGCAGGCGGCGGCCCACGTGGACGTGCCGCATCGGGCCCTCGCCGGGGATCCGCAGGTCGGACAGGTTCGGCAGGAGCAGCCCGCGCCGCCGCGCGTAGGCCCGGACGGGCCGCAGCCGGCTGCCCGCGTACAGCACCGATTCCGCCGCCGACCAGCGCGGACGCGCCAGCCGCAGCCGCGCGGTGAACATCTCGGGCCCGGCTCCCGGGTCGGCGAAGACGACCACTCCCCCGGCCGCGACCACGCCCAGCGCCAGGACGAGCGACTCCGGCGACGGGCGCACCGAGAACAGCACCCCGTCGCCCGCCGCGAGACCGTTGGACAGCAGCCCGTGCCGGACGGCGAGGACCTGCCGCCGGAGTTCGCCGTACGTCAGTTCCGTCCCGTCCCCGGCGATCAGCGCGACGGCGCCCGGGGTCTCGGCCGCCTGGTCGAGCAGCCGCCGGACGAGCGTCATGCCGCCGCCTCCGATCGGACGGCCAGGTACCGGTAGGTCGGGATCAGCACGCCGCGCGCCGCCGCCCGCCGCGTGACGACCAGCGGCGCGGCGGCGAGGAGGGTCCGGGCGGCCAGCCTGATCTGGGCCATGGCCAGCGGGTGGCCGATGCAGAAGTGCGGTCCGGCGCCGAACCACAGGCGGCGCAGCTCGGGCGGGTGCGGGCGGTCGAGGTCGAACGGGCCGTAGGCGCGGCAGCAGTTGTGCGTGGCGATCAGCACCCGGTCGCCGGGCCGGATCGCGACGCCCGCGACCGCGGCGGGCCGGTGCACGCTGCGCAGCATGACCGGCGTCGGCGTCGTCACGCGCATGGCCTCCTCGATGGCCCGGTCGAGCAGGGAGAGGTCTGCCGCGACGCGCGGCAGCTGCCCGTGGTCGGCGAGGAGCGCGATGAGGCGGGGCAGCAGCGTCGCGACGGTCTCGGTGCCGGTCAGGAAGAACGCGCCGGCCGCGCCGCGCGCCTCGTCCTCGGACAGGCCGAGGGCCCGCATCCGCCCCATGACCGTGGACTCGTCGCCGGTCAGGTACGCCTTGGCCGCGGTGTCGCCGAGCGGGTCGAGGACGCCGCGGGCGCGCCGCACCTGCGCCGGGGAGAGGCGGCGCGTCCGCAGCGACACCATCGCGACGATCCGCTCGCCCTGCTCGAACAGGTCGCGGTAGGCCGCCTCGCCGCCGCCCTCCAGGCCGATGACCTCGCCGATCACCGTGCCGGCCATGACGCGGGCGACGTCGACGAGGTCGACGGTCGCGCCGCGTGCGAGGCGGTCGGCGAGCCGGTCCAGGGGGCCGGCCAGCACCCGCGCGCACAGCGCCTCGGTGTAGGACGGGACGAACAGGTCGGTGAGGCGGCGCCGGAGCGCCCGGTGCGCCTCGCCCTCCATGTTGAGCAGGACGGACGGGCCCAGCACCGGCGTCCACAGTTCGCCGGGCGAGCCGGGTCCGTCCTTGCGGAACGTCTCGCCGTCCATCAGGACCTCGCGGGCCGCACGGGCGTCGTTCACCACCACGCCGACGCCGGGCACGTGGACGACGGGGCCGCGCCGGGCGACGGCGCGCAGCAGCGGGTACGCGAACGGGTGCGCGGTCGTGTAGAGCCGCTCCTCCCAGTCCACCGGATGTCCGCGGTTCACCGGATGTCCACGACGGCCGGGCGGTAGCGGTGGTCGGCGTACCAGCCGAGGGTCCTGACCAGCCCGAACGCGCGCAGCCGCCGCACCGACCCGTAGACGGTGACGTCCTTGCGCAGGCCGTAGGCGTCGGTGAGGTAGCGGACGCGGTTGACGAGCGCGCGGTCCTCGTGGACGTCCTCGATGCGGGTGCGCGGGAAGCCGCCCGACCGCTCGTACAGGTCGGCGGTGATGGCGACGTTGCAGCCCGGCATCATCACGTACGGGCCGAGGTAGAGCGGGTCCTGGTTGCCGGGGCGGAAGCGTCCGAAGAGGGCGGCGACGTCGATGACGGCGGGCAGCAGGCGCCGCTCCCAGAACTTCAGCTCGAACTCGTCGGTGCGGGGCAGCAGCGGGCCGGACACCATCTCCAGCCCGTCGCCGAACGCGCGCTTCACCGCCGCGATCCAGCCGCGGTCCGGCAGGCAGTCGGCGTCGGTGCGGGCGACGTGCGTGGCGCCGGCGCGGATCGCGTGCCGGACGCCCGTGTCGGCGGCGGCGCCCGTCCCCTTCTCCGGCTCGTGCACGATCCGGACGTCGAACGCGGGGTTCCCGGCGGCGAACTCCTTGACGGCCTGCACCGTCCCGTCGGTGCTGGCGTTGTCGACGACGACCAGGGAGAACGCGGTGTCGGTCTGCTCGGCGAGGCGGCGCAGCGTCGCGCCGATCGACCGCTCCTCGTCGTAGGCGGGGATGACGACCCAGAGGTTCACGGTCACAGCTCCGCGAACATGACGCCGAGGCTGACGCCGCCGGCGAGGCCGATGAGCGCGACGCGGTCGCCGGGGCCGCAGCGCCCCGCCGCGCGGGCGGTCGCGATCTGCAGCGGCAGGCTCGCGGACGCGACGTTGCCGTGCTCGGGCAGCGTCACGGTGATCCGGTCGGCCGGGATGCCGAGGATGGAGCGCAGCACCTCCAGGTACGGCAGCGTCACCTGGTGGACGGCGACGACCGCGAAATCGTCCCAGGTCAGGCCGGTCTTCTCCAGGGCCGTCGTGAAGATCTCCGGGCCGCTCGCGACGAACGCGTCCTTGAGCCGGCGCCCGTCGCCGCTGAAGTAGGTGTAGTCGGGGTCGCGGGGGTGCATCGAGCCGCCCGCCGGGAGCGTCCCGACCTGCCAGGCGCTGGAGACGGCGGCGAAGTCGCGGTAGAAGATCCCGCCGTCGGGGGCGGCCTCGACGAGCATGGCGGCGCCGCCGTCGGAGAGCGTGTAGCCGGCGAACGCGTCCACGAACTGGGCCCGGTCGCGGACGTTCCACCGGATCGCGCGGGACGGGCTCTCGCCGGTGCAGACCAGCACGCGCTCGTGCTGCCCGGTGCGGATCAGCGCGTCCGCCATCTGCAGGCCGTTGAGGAAGCTGTTGCAGGCGTTCTTCACATCGAAGACGGGGCAGGTCGCGCCGAGCTTGGCGGCGACGATGTGCGCGGTGGCGGGCTCGATGAGGTCCTGCGACGCCGAGCCGAAGACCAGCAGGTCGACGCCGGCCGGCGCGACGGCGCGCTCGGCGAGGACGCGGCGGGCCGCGGCGACGGCCAGGTCCGACGCCTGCTCGTCGTCGCGCATGACGTGCCGGGCGCGGATGCCGGTCATCCGCTCCACGATCGTGGGATGCGGCCGGTACCCCGCGCTCTCGGCCGCGACGCGGGCCTCGACCTCGGCGCTGGTGACCGTCCGCTCCGGCAGGTGCGCCGCGACGGCGGTGATGCGGGCTCTCATGGGCTGGGATCCCCCGGTTCCTCGTGCTCGGTGTCCGGCAAGCCTCGCCGGGGCCGGGCGCCTCCGGTGAGGGGAACCCTACGGAACAACCGCCGGGCGTTGTACCCGGTTCGCCGTGAGTACCGCCACTCACCCGGATTGAGTAGTACCGCCTTTTCGTCCAGATTCCCAACCCGGCACAATCACCGCATGACCAGCACAAAGATCCCCGCACCGGCCCGTACGGCGGCCCGTGCGGCGGCGCGGCATGAGGCGCGGCTGCTGTGGGAGGCGAACCCGTGGCTGTTCGCGCTGCTGGAGGCCGCGCGCCACACCGGGCCGATCGCGCGGGTCCCCCGGCTCGGCTGGGTGGTGACCGATCCCGTGCTGGCCCGGCAGGTCCTCAACGACCACGCCGCGTTCGGCATGAACGGCGAGGGCGGCGTCGGCCACCTGTGGACGCAGCTGTTCGGGGACGAGATGGGGCAGTTCTTCGGCGGCGCGCGGCACGCGGAGGTCCGCACCCGCGCCCGCGACCTGTTCACCGAGGAGGCCGCGCGGACCCTCGTCGAGCGCTCCCAGGGCCGGTCGCACGCCGCACTGGCGCACCGGCTCGCCGGCGGCGGGACCGTGGACGTCGCCGACGCCGCCCGCGTCCTCGCCGGGCGGATGGTCGCCGACCTGCTCGGCCTGCCCGCCGACCGGGGCGACGCCGCCTACCGCGCGCTGTTCGGCGCCGGGGAGCGGCTCGCCCGGCTGGCGCTCGGCACCACCGCCTCCACCGGCCTCGGCCCGGCGGTCGTCGCGCGGGCCCGCGGCATCGTGGCGGAGATCACCGCCGGCGTCCCGCACGCCTACCGGACCAACGGGCCGGACACCCTGCTCGGCCGCTGCCGCGAGATGGACCTCGGCCTGCCGCTCGCCCGCGGCCTCGCGACCCTGCTGGTCATCGCGGGGACGGAGACCGGCGCGTCCGGGACGGTGCGGACGGCGGCGCTGCTGCACGACACCGGCCGGCAGCGGGCGCTGCTGGACGACCCGTCCCTCATGGACAACGCCGTGCGCGAGGGCCTGCGCGTCGCGGCCCCGGCCCCGGTGATCGGGCGGCACGTGAGCCGGGACGCGACCGTCGGCGGACGGCGGCTCCGCGCCGGCGAGCGGGTGCTGCTGCTGACGTACCGGGCGACGAACGGCGCCGGGCCGTTCGACATCCACCGCGCCTACATCCCCGAGACGCGGCAGCTCTGGTTCGGCGGGGGCCGCCATCTGTGCCTCGGCGCGTCCGTCGCGCGCACGCAGGTCGCGCGGATGCTGGCGACGCTGCTGTCCGGCGGCCGCCCGTACCGGGTGGTGTCGCGGCGCGCGGCCCGCCGCGTGCTCGTCCCCGCCTACGCGGAACTGGCGGTGACGCTCACCTAGGGGCGGCCGGCCTAGACCTCGGGGATCACGACGGTCGGGGGCGCCGGCGTGGCGGGGGCCGTCGGCTGTCTCGTATACACATCTGACGCGGCCGACGACCGC
>NZ_SMJW01000318.1 GCF_004348335.1 Actinomadura bangladeshensis
GCCCAGGCCCGCCCCGTGACCATGCGATCGTTGCATGGTCACGGGGTTTCTGGACAGGCGTCAGGCGGACGCGGCGTCCTTGGCGCGGGCGCGCAGCGCGCGGGCGACGCCGTCGCGGCCCTCCGACAGCAGCCGGGCCAGCGCCGCCGGCGGGTCCTGCTCGGCGATGTAGGCCTCGGTGCGGTCGATCGTGGACTGCTCGATCACCAGGAACGGGTAGGCGACCTCGGCGAACGTCTGCGACATGTCGCTCGTCCACTCCTTCCACACGCGGCCGACCTCGGCGAAGTACCGGTCGACGTAGGGGAGCAGCAGCTCGACCTGGTCGGGCTCGACGAAGCCGCCGAGCGTCGACCGGTAGACGGCGTTCGGCAGGTCGCCGGACACGACCCGCTCCCACGCGGCCGCCTTCGCCTCCGCGGCCGGGATCGCGGCCTTGCAGGCGGCGGCGTGCCGCTCGCCGGCGGCGGTGCGGTCCCGCTCGTGCTCGGCGTCGATCTCGGCCTCGCCCGCGCGGCCGGTGACGACGAGGCGGCGCAGCAGCGTCCAGCGCAGGTCGGTGTCGACGGTGAGGCCGTCGAGCGCCTGCGAGCCGTCCAGCAGGCCCTGGACGAACGCCAGGTGCTCGCCGGACACGGCCGACGCGGCGAACGCCTGCGTGTAGGCGAGCTGGAAGTCCGAGCCGGGCTCGGCCGCGCGCGCCAGTCCGGAGAGCGTGTCGGCGAGCAGGGCGAGGCCGTCGGTGCGCCACGCCGGGTCCGCGTACTGCTGGACGGCGGTGCGCGCCTGCCGCAGCAGCGTCTGCGTGACCGAGATGTCGGTGACGCCGCGGATGCCCTTCGCGACGAGCCGGACGTAGTCGCGGGTCGCCATCTCGGCGTCGCGCGTCATGTCCCACGCCGCGGACCAGCACAGCGCGCGCGGCAGGCTCTCCTTGATGTCGCCGATGTGCTCGATGAGCGTCCGCTGCGAGTGCTCGTCCAGCCGGATCTTGGCGTAGGTGAGGTCGTCGTCGTTGACCAGGACGAGGTCGGGGCGCTTCTTCCCTACGAGCTGCGGCACCTCGGTGCGGGCGCCGACGACGTCCAGCTCGACCCGCTCGCGCCGGACGAGCCCGTCCTCCGTCAGGTCGTAGAGCCCGATCGCCAGGCGGTGCGAGCGCAGCGTCGGGTAGTCGGCCTTGGCCTCCTGCAGGACGGCGAACGACGTGAAGTCGCCGTTGCCGTCCACCTCGTACTCAGGCCGCATCGTGTTGACGCCGGCGGTCTCCAGCCACTCCTTCGACCAGGACGCGAGGTCGCGGCCGGACGTCTCCTCCAGCGCGCCCAGCAGGTCCGTCAGGACGGTGTTGCCCCACGCGTGCCGGTCGAAGTAGCGGCGCACGCCCTCCAGGAAGTTGTCGAGGCCGACATAGGCCACGAGCTGCTTCAGGACGGACGCGCCCTTGGCGTAGGTGATCCCGTCGAAGTTCACCTCCACCGCGCGGATGTCGGGGATGTCGGCGGAGATCGGGTGCGTGGACGGCAGCTGGTCCTGCCGGTACGCCCACGCCTTCTCCAGGTTCGCGAACGTCGTCCACGAGCCCGTCCACTTGGTGGCCTCGGCCTGGCACAGGACGCTCATGTAGGTGGCGAACGACTCGTTCAGCCACAGGTCGTCCCACCAGCGCATGGTGACGAGGTCGCCGAACCACATGTGCGCCATCTCGTGCAGGATCGTCTCGGCGCGGCGCTCGTAGGCGGCGTCGGTGACGCGCGACCGGAAGACGTAGTCCTCCAGGAACGTGACGGCGCCCGCGTTCTCCATGGCCCCCGCGTTGAACTCGGGGACGAACAGCTGGTCGTACTTGGTGAACGGGTAGGGGCGGCCGAACACCTTCTCGAAGTAGCCGAACCCCTGCCGGGTCACGTCCACGATGGCGGGGGTGTCGAGGTGGTCGGCGAGCGAGGCGCGGCAGTACACGCCGAGCGGGATGACGGTGCCGTCCTCGCGGCGGTACTCGTCCCGGACGACGTGGTACGGCCCGGCGATGAGCGCCGTGATGTACGTCGAGATCTGCGGCGTCGGCAGGAAGTGCCACGTCCCGCCCTCGGCGGACTCGGCGCCGTTCTGGGGGGACGACCCCCCAGACCCCCCGGTGCTCTTCGGGGGCTCGTTGGTGACGACCTCCCAGCCCTCCGGCGCCTTCACGGTGAACTCGAAGGTGGCCTTCAGGTCGGGCTGGTCGAAGCAGGTGTACATGCGGTGCGCGTCGGCCGTCTCGAACTGCGAGTAGAGGTACACGCTGTCGTCCACGGGGTCCACGAACCGGTGCAGGCCCTCACCGGACCGCGAGTACTCGCAGTCGGCGACGACGCGCAGTTCGTTGTCCGCCGCCACGCCCGGCAGCGGGAGGCGGCCCTTCTCGGCGTCATAGGACGAGGGGTCCAGGGCCTTCCCGTTCAGCGTCACCTCCCGCACGACGGCGCCGTGCAGGTCGATGAACGTGTCCGCGCCGGTCTCGGCGCTGCCGAACCTGACCACGGTGGTCGACCCGAAACGCTCCGCGCCCGTGGTGAGGTCCAGCTCGACCGTGTAGGACTCGACGGTGAGCAGCCGGGCCCGTTCCCGCGCCTCGTCGCGCGTGAGGTTGCCTGCCACATGTACTCCTTGGTCGGCTTATTCGCTTGGTGAAGTCATGTCTACCAACCGGACGCCGTCCGGGTCCGCCCGCCACGGCCTAAGGTGCGGGCTTCGACGGCCTCCCGCCCCGGGAATCGGACGGGGTACGCCCCGGTTGTCGGTCTAAGGCAGCCCATCACGCTCTAGGAGGCGACGTTGACTGAGAACGCACCGACCCCGGTGGACTTCTGGTTCGATCCCCTGTGCCCCTGGGCGTGGATCACGTCCCGCTGGATCCTGGAAGTGGAGAAGCTGCGCCCGATCGAGGTCCGCTGGCACGTGATGAGCCTGGCCGTCCTCAACGAGGACAAGGACATCCCGGAGGACTACCGGCGCATGCTCGCCGACGCCTGGGGACCGGTGCGCGTGTGCATCGCCGCCGAGCAGAAGTACGGGCCCGAGGTGCTCGGCCGCCTCTACACCGAGATGGGGACGCGCCGCCACCACGAGAAGCAGAAGCTCGACCGCGCCCTCGCCGAGGCGGCGCTGACCGCGGCCGGACTGGACCCGGCGCTCGCGGACGCCGCCGACTCCACCGCCTACGACGAGGCCCTGCGCGCGTCCCACAAGGACGGCATCGACCGCGTCGGCCAGGAGGTCGGCACCCCGGTCATCGAGGTCGAGGGCAGCGCCTTCTTCGGCCCCGTCGTCACCCCCATCCCGCGCGGCGAGGCCGCGGTCAAGCTCTGGGACGGCGTCCGCGCGGTCGCCAGCACGGACGGCTTCTTCGAGCTCAAGCGCACGAGGACCCGCGACCCGATCTTCGACTGAGCGCGGCCGGCCCGTGGCGGGGTGGCCCGCGAGCCACATAGGGGTTGCTATTGCGAAGATGTTGCAACTACTAGCCATGTGCCGCCAAACTGGTCCTGCTGGTGCAATCGGGCAGGGATGGTGAAGACGTGCATGTACCGGACGGTTTTATCGACGCCCCGGTGTCCGTCGCGGCCGGTGCGGTCGGGGTGGCCGGGGTCGGGCTCGCGCTGCGCGGGGCGCGGCGCGAGCTGGACGACCGCACCGCGCCGCTCGCCGGGCTGACCGCCGCCTTCGTGTTCGCCGCGCAGATGCTCAACTTCCCCGTCGCGTCCGGGACGAGCGGGCATCTGCTCGGCGGGACGCTCGCCGCGATCCTCGTCGGGCCGTACACCGGCGTCCTGTGCGTCTCGGTCGTCCTGCTCATGCAGGCGCTCCTGTTCGCGGACGGCGGCCTCACCGCGCTGGGCGTCAACGTCACCACCATGGCGCTCACCACGGTCGTGGTGGGGTACGGGCTGTTCCGGCTGCTGCTGCGGGTGCTGCCCAAGACGAAGACGTCGGTGTCGATCGCGTCGTTCGTCGCGGCCGTCGTCTCCGTGCCGGCCGCCGCCGTCGCGTTCACGCTGATCTACGCGGTCGGCGGCACGGCGGACGTGTCGATCGCCAAGGTCGCCACCGCGATGATCGGCGTGCACGTCCTGATCGGGATCGGCGAGGCGCTGATCACCGCTGTGACCGTGTCGAGCGTGCTCGCCGTCCGGCCGGACCTGGTGTACGGGGCGCGCGGGCTGCTGAAGCCGCTGGAGCTGCGCACCGCCGGGCGGAGCGCCGACACCGAGCCGTCCCGCGCCTGAGAGGGGAACCGATATGACCACCAAGCGCTTCTTCATCGGGTTCCTGCTCGTCTCGCTCGTCCTCGCGGGCGTCGTCAGCCACTACGCCTCCGGCAGCCCCGACGGGCTGGAGAAGGTCGCCGCGGACAAGGGCATCAGCGCCACGGAGAAGGACCACTCGCTCAAGGACTCCCCGCTCGGCGACTACGGCGTCAAGGGCGTCGAGAACGCGCGGCTGTCCGGCGGGCTGTCCGGGGTGATCGGTGTCGGCCTGGTGCTGCTCGTCGGCGGCGGGCTGTTCTGGGGCGTCCGGCGGCGCGGCTCCGGTGCGGAGGCCGGGCAGGCCGCCGACGGCGAGCGGGCGCCGTCCGAGCCGGCGCGGAAGGGCTGATGGGCGCGGGCCACGCGCACCGGCTCTACGTGCCGGGCGCCTCGCCGGTGCACCGGCTGCCGCCGCAGTGCAAGCTCGTCGCCGTCCTGGCGTTCGTGCTGCTGGTCGTCGCCACGCCGCGCGAGCGGATCTGGGCGTTCGGCCTGTACGCGCTGCTGCTCGCGGCCGTCGCGGCGGTCGCCCGGATCCCGTTCGGGACGGTCGCGCGGCGGATCGTCATCGAGGTGCCGTTCGTCGCGTTCGCGTTCCTCATGCCGTTCGTCGCCGAGGGCGAGAAGATCACCGTGCTGGGGCTGCGGCTCAGCGAGAGCGGGCTGTGGGGCGCCTGGAACATCCTCGCCAAGGGGACGCTCGGCGTCGTCGCCTCGATCCTGCTGGCCGCGACCACCGAGCCGCGGCTGCTGCTGCTCGGCATCGAGCGGCTGCGGATGCCGCAGCTCATCACGCAGATCGCCACGTTCATGCTGCGCTACGGCGACGTCGTCACGGCGGAGCTGCAGCGGATGAAGGTGGCCCGCGCGTCCCGGGGGTTCGAGGCGCGCGACCTCCGCGCGACCGGCGTGCTCGCCACGTCGGTCGGGGCGCTGTTCCTGCGCTCCTACGAGCGCGGGGAGCGCGTCCACCTGGCCATGGTGAGCCGCGGCTACGACGGCCGGATGCCGGTGGTGCACGACGTCGGCGCGTCCGCCGTGCAGTGGAGCGCCGCCGCCGTCCTGCCGCTGGCCGCGTCCCTCGTCGCCCTGGCTGCTTGGATGGTGCCATGACCCCGTCGCTCGAGGTGAAGGGCCTGGCGTACGCCTATCCCGACGGCACGCAGGCCCTGTTCGGCGTCGACCTGACGATCGGGCGCGGGGAGCGGGTCGCGCTGCTCGGCCCGAACGGCGCCGGGAAGACCACGCTCGTCCTGCACCTGAACGGGATCCTGCACGGCGGGCTGGGCGAGGTCAGGGTCGGCGGCCTCGCGGTCGACCCGAAGGACAGGAAGGCGCTGCGGGAGATCCGCCGCCGGGTCGGCATCGTCTTCCAGGACCCCGACGACCAGCTGTTCATGCCGACCGTCCGCGAGGACGTCGCGTTCGGTCCCGCCAACCTCGGCATGCGGGGCGCCGATCTGGACCGCCGGGTCGCCGACGCCCTCGACCGCGTCGGCATGGCGCACGTCGCCGACCGGCCGCCGCAGCACCTCAGCTTCGGGCAGCGCCGCCGCGTCGCCGTCGCCACCGTCCTGGCGATGGAGCCGGAGATCCTGGTGCTGGACGAGCCGTCCTCGAACCTGGACCCGGCGAGCCGCCGCGAGCTGGCCGAGATCCTGCTGAGCCTGGACGTGACGGTCCTGATGGTCACGCACGACCTCCCGTACGCGGCGGAGCTGTGCCCGCGCTCGGTGATCCTGTCGGGCGGCGTCATCACCGCCGACCGTCCCACCCGCGACCTGCTCACGGACGCGGACCTGCTGGCCGCCCACCGGCTCGAACTGCCGTTCGGCTTCGACCCGTCCGCCGCCGTCCGCTGATCCACTCGGCTCCTCTTCGGCCGTTCCGCTTGCCTCGCCGCGCCGCTTTCGCAAGACTCGACGTCTCGACACTGGTAACGGTTTTCATACCCGAAATGAGGCATTCGTGAAGGTTGCGTTCGTCGGCAAGGGCGGCAGCGGCAAGACCACCCTGTCGTCGCTGTTCGTCCGGCACCTGGCCGGGCGCGGGCTGCCGGTGGTGGCCATCGACGCCGACATCAACCAGCACCTCGGCGTCGCGCTCGGCCTGGACGAGGCCCGCGCCGCGAAGATCCCCGCGCTCGGCGACCGGCTCCCGCGGCTCAAGGAGCACCTGCGCGGCGACAACCCGCGCATCTCGTCCGCGGACGCGATGGTCAAGACGACCCCGCCCGGCGCCGGCTCGCGGCTGCTGCGGTTCCGCGGCGACGACCCGTTCCACGAGGCGGGCCAAGAGGTCGACGGCGTCACGCTGCTCGCCACCGGTCCGTTCAACGACGACGACCTCGGCGTGGCCTGCTACCACTCCAAGACCGGGGCGGTGGAGCTGTACCTCAACCACCTCGTGGACGCGCCGGGCGAGTACGTCGTCGTCGACATGACCGCCGGCGCCGACACGTTCGCGTCCGGGCTGTTCACGCGGTTCGACCTGATGTTCCTGGTCGCCGAGCCCACCCGCAAGGGCGTCGGCGTCTACCGGCAGTACACCGAGTACGCCCGCGACTACGACGTCGCGATCCGCGTCGTCGGCAACAAGGTCCAGAGCGAGGAGGACGTCGCCTACCTGCGCGAGCACGTCGGCGACGACCTGCTGACCTGGCTCGGGCAGTCCGCCGCCGTCCGGGCGCTGGAGCAGGGCCGCGGCGGCGTCGCGCTGGAGGACGGCAACACCGCCGCGCTCGACCGCATGCGCGCCGAGGTCGACGGACGCGCCAAGGACTGGGACACGTTCCAGCGGCAGGCGATCGAGTTCCACGTGAAGAACGCGCGGCGCTGGGCCAGCCGCGCCGCGGGCGAGGACCTGGAGGCGCAGGTCGATCCCGACTTCCGGTTCCCGGCGGCGTCCGGGACCGCCTACGCGGGGTAGCCCCGGCCCTACCGGCGGGCAGCGATCACCACTACCCTTGCCCGCCATGACGATGCGGCGAATGCTGGTCATGGCGGGCGGCGCGGTGGTTCCCATCGCCCTCATCTCGATCCTGCTGGGCAATCAGTGGGTCATCGACGCGATCAACGACACGGGGCTCCACTGGGACGAGGGCATCGCACCGCCGCTGTACTGGCTGTTCTTTCCGGCGTGGAGGCTGACCGCCGGCGACTACGCCTGGAAGTACGTCGCCGTGCTGGACCTCGGCGTCCTGTTGTTCTTCGTCCTGCTGATCCTGCTCGCGGTGGCGGGCGCCCGCGCCGTCGACGCCCAGCGCGGCGCGATCGGCGCGGTCGTGGCCGGCTGGTGGGCCACGGTCGTGGCGGGCGGGATCGCCGGGTTCATGACCGGGATCATGCTGCGCTGGGCGCTGGACATCACCAGCGACAGCGGCCCGTTCATCTTCGGCGCGGTCACGCGCGGAGCGAGCTTCGGCTTCGCCTACGGCTGGCTCGCGGGGCTCGGCATGCTGCTCGGCTTCCTGATGACCCGCGGGCGCGGCGCGGCGGTGCAGCAGCCCGGTCAGCCCGGTCAGCCGGGTCAGTACGCCCCGCAGCAGCCGGCCATGCCGGCGCAGCAGCCCTACGGGCAGCCCGCGCCGCAGCAGGCCGTCCCGTACGTCCCGCAGCAGGCCCAGCCGCAGCAGCCCTGGGGCGGCATGCCCCAGCAGCCCGTCCCGCAGCAGTACCAGCAGCAGCCGTACCAGCAGCCGCAGTACCCGCAGCAGGCCCAGCCCCAGCCC
>NZ_SMJW01000319.1 GCF_004348335.1 Actinomadura bangladeshensis
GGCCGTAGTCGCGGACCAGCCGGGTCAGCTCCCGGGCGGCGTCGGCCAGAGCGCGCGCCGCCTCCGCGACCTCCTGTTCCCGGGCGGGTCGTTCCCGGGCGGGCCGGTCCAGGTCCGGCGCGCCCGCGTCCGGGCCCGCCTGGTCGCCGCGGGTCCGCGCGGCGCGCCGCCGCGCCGTGTCGAGCCGGTCGATGGCGCGGGCGGCCTCATCGCGGGCCGCCGTGACCCCGGCCCGAATGTCGAGCTCGTCCTGTGGCACCGGGGGGCTCCTTCAACGTGCCGTTTCCAGCGGCTTTCCCGAACTTTCCGCTCTCTACCGTGCGAGCCCGGCGTCTCGCGGGCCCGGCCGGCCGACTGAGAGTGTCAATGCGGGGTAAAGCAGCCGCATGGACGACGGCCCCCTGCGCCTCGGCGTGCTCGACATCGGCTCGAACTCGGCGCACCTGCGGGTCGCCGACCTCGACCCCGGCCACCCGCCCGTGCCCGTCCGCTCGGTGAAGAGCGCCGTGCGGCTGGCCGAGGCCACCGACCGGCACGGCGTCATCGGCCGGCCCGCCGTCGGGCGGCTCATCGCCGCGGTGCGCGAGTCGGTGGCCGCCGCCGCGGCCCTCGACGTCGCCGAACTCGTCCCGTACGCGACGTCCGCGCTGCGCGACGCCGCCAACCGCGACGACGTCGCCGCCGAGGTCCGCGCCGCCACCGGCGTCGAGCTCGGGTTCCTCAGCGGCGAGCGGGAGGCGCGGCTGACCTTCCTCGCGGCCCGCCGCTGGTTCGGGTGGTCGGCGGGGCCGATGCTGCTCGCCGACATCGGCGGCGGCTCCATGGAGCTGGCCTACGGCGCCGGTACCGAACCGGAGATCGCGCTGTCGCTGCCGCTCGGCGCCGGCCGCCTCACCCGGCACCACCTGCCGCCGCGGCCGCCCGTGCGCAAGCGGACCCACCGGGCGCTGCGCGAGCACGTCCGGGCGGTGCTCGGCGAGGCGGTCGTCGGGATCGCCGAGCGGCCGGCGCCGGCCCGCGCCGTGGCGACGTCCAAGACCTTCACCCAGCTCGCCCGGCTCTGCGGCGCACCGAAGGCGAAGGCCGGCCTCTACCGGGAGCGCCGCCTCGACCGCCGCGAGCTGCACCGCTGGATCCCGCGGCTGGCGAAGTTGCCGGACGAGGAGCGCGCCCGGCTGCGCGGGGTCAAGGCGTCCCGCGCCCACCAGATCCTCGCCGGCGCGATCGTCGCCGAGGGCGTGATGGACGTCCTCGGCCTCGACCGGCTCGACCTCTGCCCGTGGGCGCTCCGCGAGGGCGTCTTCCTGCACCGGCTGAACGAGCTGGCGGGCGGGCGCGGCCCGGAGCTGTTCCCCGAGCGGCGCCCCATGACCCTGCGGGGCGCGTCGCTGCGGGCCGTCACCTGACCTCGGCGCCGTTCGTGCCCATGCCCGCTGCGTGCGCGGACGGGCAGGTCGACCACGGGCAGGTCGACCACGGGCAGGTCAACCGGGTGCCGGGGGCGTTTGGCCGGGGGAGCGGCGGGCAGTTCCGCCGCAGGACGGTCCATCACCGGGGGGAGCACGCCATGGCACTCGCCGACGCGCGGGAGATCGAGGAGCTGCTCGGGGACCTGCCGTTCCCGGCGGACAAGCAGCGGATCGTCGAGCACGCGCACAGCAGGCGGCCCGAGGGGGAGGCCGAGCACGCGCTGCTGTCGCTGCCGCTCGGCACCTACGACAGCGTCGCCGAGGTGGTGCGGTCGGTGCCGCTCGACCCGGACCCGGGGCGGACCCCGTCCGAGCGGGACCACCAGCGCCGGCACCACGAGAAGCCCGGCCTGAGCGAGCACGCGCGCCACGCCGAGCGGTCGCCGTTCGAGGAGGAACTGGACCGCCGCGACGAGCCGTGACAGGCGCACTTTCCCGCCGCCTTCCCCGCGTTTGAAAGAGACCAGCGCGGCAAGTGGCCCGTTGGGCTCGGACGAGGAGGGAGGGCCGTAGATGACGGCCGTGCAGGGGAGGGACGACACCAGCGTCGCCGACGCGCTCGCGCGCCACCGCAAGGGCACCAGGATCGCCCACATCTTCGCCACGACCGACCACAAGATGGTCGGCTACCTGTATCTCACGACGTCGTTCCTGTTCTTCCTGGCGGCCGGGGTCATGGCCATGATCATGCGGGCCGAGCTGCTGGAGCCGGGCAAGCAGGTGGTGAGCAACCAGCTCTACAACGAGCTGTTCACCATGCACGGCACGATCATGCTGCTGCTGTTCGCGACGCCGACGTTCCTCGGATTCGCCAACGTGATCGTGCCGCTGCAGATCGGCGCGCCGGACGTCGCGTTCCCCCGGCTGAACGCCCTCACCTACTACCTGTTCCTGTTCGGCGGGCTCATCGTGCTCGCGGGGTTCATCGTGCCGGGCGGCGCGGCCGCCTTCGGATGGTTCGCCTACTCGCCGCTGACCTCGCCGACGTACTCGCCCGGCCTCGGCGGCGACATGTGGACCATGGGGCTGATCCTGTCCGGCTTCGGGACGATCATGACCGCGGTCAACATCATCACCACGATCATCACGCTGCGCGCCCCCGGCATGGTGATGTTCCGGATGCCGATCTTCACCTGGAACGCGCTGCTGACCAGCCTCATGGTGATCATCGCCTTCCCGACGCTGACCGCGGCGCTGTTCGCGCTGGAGGCCGACCGCAAGCTCGGCGCGCACATCTACGACCCGGCCAACCACGGCGCCCTGCTCTGGCAGCACCTGTTCTGGTTCTTCGGGCATCCGGAGGTCTACATCGTCGCGGTGCCCTTCTTCGGGATCGTCACCGAGATCATCCCGGTGTTCTCCCGCAAGCCGCTGTTCGGCTACCTCGGCATGGTCGCGGCCACCATCGCGATCAGCGGGCTGTCGATGACGGTGTGGGCGCACCACATGTTCGCCACCGGCGGCGTCCTGCTGCCGTTCTTCTCCATCACCTCCTTCATGATCGCCGTCCCGACCGGCATCAAGTTCTTCAACTGGGTCGGCACGATGTGGAAGGGGCAGCTGACGCTCGAGACGCCGATGCTGTTCTCGATCGGGTTCCTCGTCACGTTCCTGTTCGGCGGCCTGACCGGGGTGATCCTGGCGTCCCCGCCCCTGGACTTCCACGTCACCGACTCGTACTTCGTCGTCGCCCATTTCCACTACGTTCTCTTCGGCACCATCGTGTTCGCGACGTTCGGCGGCTTCTACTTCTGGTGGCCGAAGATGACGGGCCGGATGCTCGACGAGACCTGGGGGAAGATCCATTTCTGGACGCTGTTCATCGGCTTCCACACGACGTTCCTGGTCCAGCACTGGCTGGGCGCCGAGGGCATGGCGCGCCGCTACGCCGACTATCCCGAGAAGTTCGCCACGCTGAACTTCGTCTCCTCGATCGGCTCGTTCGTCCTCGGCGCGTCCACGTTCGCGTTCCTGTGGAACGTCCTGCGCACCTGGCGGCGCGGGAAGAAGGTCGAGGTGGACGATCCGTGGGGCTTCGGCGGCTCGCTGGAGTGGGCGACGTCCTGCCCGCCGCCCCGGCACAACTTCACGGCGATGCCGCGGATCCGCTCCGTGCGCCCCGCGTTCGACCTGCGCTACCCGCCGACCGAGCCGCCGCAGGAGAAGGAGCCGGCGCTTCCGCCGCCCGAGTGAGGCGGCCCCGTACCGCAGAGCGCCCGGCGGGCTCCCCGCCGGGCGCTTTTTCGCGCGTCGCTGCGGTGCGGGTCAGCCGCCGCCCTCGCCGTCCTCCGACGGGCCCCGGCTGAGGTCGCCCTGGCCGCCGCCGTAGGACTCGGACTGGTAGTCGAGGTAGAAGCGGTTGCTGCGGGTGCGCACCTGCGTGCGGGTGCGGTCGGGGGTCGGGAGCGGGATGAGGTGGTTCGGGTAGGGGGCGGCCAGCTCGTCCGGCCGCCGGGTCTGCACGACCGCCTCCTGCTCCGGCGACGGCTGCTCGTGCCGCTCCTCGAAGCCGCCCTGCGGGCTCAGCGAGACCAGGCCGCTCTCCACCCCCTCCTCGCGGATCCGCAGGTCGCGCCGCTGCAGGCTCAGGCAGACCCGCCGGGCGATGGCGAACGCGGCGATCGGCGCGACGAAGAAGCCGGCGCGGAAGAACCAGGTCGTCCAGAACAGCGGGATCTTGAAGGTGTCGGAGATGACGTCGTTGCCGCCCGCCGCGAGCAGGTTGCCGTACCAGGCGATGGCCGCGGCGCCGATCGCCGTCCTGGTCGCGGCGTTGCGCGGCCGGTCCAGCAGGTGGTGGACGCGCTCGTCGCCCGTGGCCCAGCGCTCCAGGAACGGGTAGAGGGCGATGAGCGTGAAGAACACCGCGGGCAGGACGACGGCGGGCAGCAGGACGTTCCACGAGATGGTGTGCCCCGCGACGGTCGTCGACAGGCGCGGCATGATGCGCAGCGAGCCTTCGAGGAAGCCGACGTACCAGTCGGGCTGCGACCCGGTCGAGACCTGGTCGGTCTCGTACGGCCCGTACAGCCACACCGGGTTGATCTGCAGGCACGCCGCCATCCCGGCGAGGACGCCGAAGGTGAACAGGAAGTACGCGATGCTCTGCGTGGCGAAGTGCGGGAAGGTCTTCTCGCCGCTCACCGCCATCTCCCGCCGCCTGCGGCCGGGCCACTGGGTGTGCGTCTGGTGCCAGAGGATCATCAGGTGCACGGTGACGAGCGCGATCAGGATGCCGGGGATGAGCAGGATGTGCACGGTGAACAGCCGCGGGATGAACTCCTCGCTCGCCGGGAACTCGCCGCCGAAGGCCCACAGGCTCACGTACGTCCCGACGACGGGGATCGACAGCATGATGCCCTGGGCGATCCGCAGCCCGGTGCCCGACAGCAGGTCGTCCGGGAGCGAGTAGCCGGCGAACCCCTCGGCGAGCGCCAGCACGAACAGCGTGAAGCCGATCAGCCAGTTGATCTCGCGCGGCTTGCGGAACGCGCCGGTGAAGAAGATGCGCAGGAGGTGGACGGTGATCGCCGCGACGAAGACGTTCGCCGCCCAGTGGTGGATCTGCCGCATCAGCAGCCCGCCCCGGACGTCGAACGTGATGTGCAGCGTGGACGCGTACGCCTCGCTCATCCGCAGGCCCCGCAGCGGCGCGTACGAGCCGTCGTAGATCTGCTCCATGCCGCTCGGCTTGAAGAACAGCGTGAGGTAGACGCCGGTCAGCACCAGGATGACGAACGAGTAGAGCGCGATCTCGCCCAGCAGGAACGACCAGTGGGTGGGGAACGCCTTCTTGATGTTCTCGTTCAGGAACGAGGTGGAGCCGAGCCGGTCGTTGACGCCCCAGAAGACCTTCCGCACCCGCGGTTCGGCCTCCTCCCCGGCCTTCCTCCCCGCCCCGGCTCCGCCCTTGCGTCCCGCCATCGCGCTCTCTCCCGTGGCCGCGCAGTATTCCCGCAGGGCGGGTACCCGGGCCCGATCACGGCAAACGGTCGGGCGCGCGGGTGTCGCGGCCCGAGCCGAGCCGGTGCCGGACGAGCTGGATGTCGGCCCGCAGCCGGTCGGCGGCGCCGGGGTCGCGCTCCAGGCCGCCGAGCCCGTCCTCGATCAGTTCGAGCTGGTCGGCGCGCAGCCGGGCGAGCAGCCGGCGCGGCTCCCCGGCGGGCACGCCCCAGCGCTCCTTGCGGCGCCACTTGCGGAACGCGAGGACGTGCCCCTCGCCCGGGACGAGGACGCCCTTCGCGGTCTCCGCGTGCACCGTCCGGCGGAAGTGCGACAGGTAGTGCCGCCGCGAGAGCCGGTACGCGGCGATCGCCGCGAGCAGGATCGGCGCGCCCTTCACCGGCAGCAGCAGCACCCCGGACAGGACGGGCGCGTCCCACCACGAGTGCAGCGCCATGGCCAGCAGGAGCGCCCCGGCCGCGATGGCGAGGCTCGTCCGGCACGCGCGCCCGAGCAGGCAGCCGAGCCCCGCGCCGCCGACCGCCGTCATCGCCCAGTGGCTCCACCACGCCCCGCCGACCACCCGGCTGCCGAAGGAGAAGAACGCGGCGCTGGCGTCCTGCGTGGCGCCCGTCAGCACGATCGTGTTGAGGACGTAGAGGAAGTTCTCCGCGAACTGGAAGCCGAGCCCGGCGAGCGCGCCGTACCCCCACCCGTCGAGCGGCCCGCGCACCGCCGCCGGCGCCATCAGCGCCAGCACCGCGACGCCGAGCAGCTTCAGGAGCTCCTCGTCGACCGGCGCGGCGATCGACGCGCCCCACACGGCGTTGAAGCCCGGCCCGGCCGTCTTGCCGATGACCGCCTGGAACGCCGAGTTCGCGGGCAGCGCCATGCCGAACGCGGCGAGGCCGCCCCAGGACACCGCGACCAGCGCGTACCCGAGCGGATGCGAACGGACCGGGTGCAGCCGCCGCAGCACCCAGACGCCCACCGCGAGCGAGGGCGCCAGCAGCGCGACTCCGACGATCGCGCCGACCGGGAACGCCGCGACCTGCGCGCCGATCCCGTGGAAGGCGATCCAGGCGCCGAGCGTGCACGCCGCCGCCCACAGCCAGAACGCCGGCCGCCGGGTCATCACGGGGCCGAGATCCGGAGGGTCCGCACGATGGCCTCGACCTCGGCGGCCAGCGCGCGGTAGGCGCCCGGCGGACCCGACGCCGTCACGGTCGCGCCGAGCGTGTCCCGGGCGAACACGGCCGCGGTGCCGGCGCGCTCCCGCCCGGCGAGCCGCCCGGTCAGCCCGGTCAGCCCGTACGCGGTCGTGATCGGGACGGGCCCCGCGCGCAGCCGCGACCGTCCGCCGGCGGCGACGATGCGGCCGAGGCCGTCCCACAGCCGCCGCGCGTCCACCGGTGCCAGCGGCACGACGATGCGCACGTACAGGCCGACGCCGGAGTTGGACAGTTCCACGTTGCTGGCGAGCGAGGTGTCGGCCTTGTCGAGGACCCAGCCCGCGGACGGGACCGAGAAGGTCACCGGGCGGACGCCGTCGCGTTCCGTCCCGACCGAGAGGACCGCCCCCGCGGCGAGCGGTTCCGCGCCGCTTCCGAGGGCCTTGTCGAGCAGCGGGAGCCCCGCGGCGAGGACCAGCGGCACGAGCGCCACGAGCCCCGTGCCCCACCAGCTCACCCGCGCCACGTGACCCCCCGATGACGTGCGCTGCGGAAATGCCCCTTGACAAAGGGGCTAAACAAGATCAGTGCGCGTGAGCCGCCCAGTGCGCGGGCCGTCCGACCCCCGCCGGCAACCGCGTGCCGGCGTCGCCACGGGCCGAGTCGAGCTGCGCCCTGGTGAGGAAGAGGCAGCCGGTGAGGTCGGCGCCGCGCAGGTCGGCGTCCCGCAGGTCCGCCCCGATCAGGTCGGCCCGCCGCAGGTCGGCGCCGCGCAGGTCGGCCGCGATCAGGTACGCGCCGCGCAGGCAGGCGCCGCGCAGGTCGGCGCCCTTCAGCCGCGCCCCGATGAGGTCGGCGCCGCGCCGGTCCTTCCGGCGGCCGGGCAGGCCCGCCCTGGCCAGCTCGCTCGCCCGCAGGAGCAGGGCGTTCACCCGTTCGCGCACCGCCGGGACGTCGGTCTCGGCGAGTTCTCCGGGGCCGCCGAGGGTGAGGTGCTCGACGTCGTCGCGGGCCTTCCGGAGCTCTTCGCGGACGGGCTCGGCGGCCGGCATCTCCACGGCCTCGGCCAGGTACCAGAGCAGCTCGTGGAGCTGCCGCATGACGGGGAAGACCTGGAACATCCGGCGGGCGGCGTCCGGGTCCGCGCGCCAGTCGCGGCCGGCGAACGTCCGCTGCGACACCTTCTGGCCGGCGCCGAAGCAGTCGAACACCGTGCAGCCCTGGAAGCCGCGCTGCCGCAGCTCGGCGTGGACGCCGCAGCGGAAGTCGGCCAGCAGGTTGCGGCACGGCTCGCCCGCGTCCTTGTCCATCGCGAAGTCGGCCGACTTCGCGAACGGCAGCGCGACGCAGCACAGGCCGAAGCAGCTCGCGCAGTCGGCCTTGAGGTCCGCCCTCTCCGGCACCCCGCCCCCGTTCATGGACATCGCCCCATTC
>NZ_SMJW01000031.1 GCF_004348335.1 Actinomadura bangladeshensis
CTTCACGTGAAAAGTGCTTTCGGACTGGTGCGGACAGGACTCTCGACAAGCCCTATCCTCCCAGCTCGGGAGCACTTTTCTTGTCTAAACGGTCACTCTCGACCCGCCGCCCGGTGAAAGCCCGAGGTTAGCGCTGGTTAGACGTTTCCTTTGCGGCGTCGAACGCCGTCTCGCGACCACGCTGACGGGACCTTTGGTGGACGGCGAGGTCGCGGGCCAGGTGTGCGCGGCGCAGGCCGTGCGAGCGCAGGTAGCGGACGTCCTCGGCCGTGTCGTACATGAGTTGGACGTGGAAGTAGTTCACGTACTCCAGCACCGCGAACAGCCCGAAGCCCAGCCCCGGCCAGCTGCCCGCCCCCGGAACGGCGATCACCCACCCGACGAGAGCCAACACCCCGACCGCGAGAAGCAGAGCAATGGCGATGCGGGCGACCACGAAGACCCTTGCGCCCGGCAAGGACGCGCCAGGACCGGAAATCTGCCGGAGCTTGGCCAACCAATACCCGGCCCCCACCACGAGCAGGGCCGCGAACAGTGCGAAACCCACCACGTTCGCCGCCGTCATCGGCAACCCGACAACACCGAACCAGACCGCGGCCTGCAACGGCACGTTGAACAACTCCAGCCCAGCGAGCGACCGCAGCCGCCGCCGAACCCAGGCGCGGGAACGATGCTGCATGAGGGGCGATGTTAACCCAGGCGCCAAAGCCGCAGGTAGACGCATCCGCCAAGATCCGAAGTTAACGCGCGTGGCGATTTCGAATCGACGATCGAGGGGGCGGTTGCCGTGCTTGATATGAGCGTGGCTCGCCGGGGACGCGGTGGCGTCCCACGATGCCTGGTCTCACTGGGGCGCAGGCATGGGCGCCCGTCGTCCGACGCCTGCACCAGGCCGCGCGTCGTAATGCGCTTGCCTGTTCAGGCGTGACAGGCGTAACTGCGGGTCGCCGTGCCTGTGCGAGACTGCTGTCAGGCGACCTTGATCGAGCGTCGACGCCCACGGTGATGTCAACGTCGCCGTCTTCGATCTGCGAGACGCGAGCTTGGGGTAAGCCTTGATGTCCTGCCGGCGGCGTCCGCTGCTCGTCGTCCAGCCACCTTGTCCCTCACGGCCCGCTACTCAGCGCAGCAAGCTTCGCTCGGTGGTCGCCTCGTCCCCGGCCACCCAGGAAGATCTCGGTCTGGTCTTGGGCGAAGACGAGAATCATGCGGACCGAGCACCGGTCTTGGAGGTGACTCTCCCGTCCCATTGTGGTGAGCGCTTCGCTGCGTCGTCTGCCGGACGCTTGACCGCTGGAGGCCGCGAAGCGGAGGATCAGTTCAGTTGCATGCAAGCCGATGCATGCGCGGGTGCCGTAGGTCAGTATGGCTCTGGAGTTCTACGGCAAGGACGACACCAGCAAGAACCAGGGCTCGCCCGCCATCTTCCTGGACCGTGCGAGGGGCGAACTCGTCATCCAGGGGTGGACGGAGATTGATGCGGCCGTGCTGGCTGAGATCTCGTCCTACAGCCGTACGGCTGAGAACGAGTCTTCGGTACGTGTTCCCGCGCGTATGAAGCCGATGATATTGAAGGCATTGGAGGCGCTCGATGGGGACGCCGCTGACCAACGAGAGGTTTGAAGACCTTCTCGCCGCAGCGACCGATTCCGCCGTTCACCTGGAGTTGCGTGACGTCTACATGGCGGACGCTTCTTTCGGGAAGTGGCTCGAAAGTGGAACCGTGTCCACAGATTCCAATGATGAGTGGTGGATTTCAACCATTGGCAAGGCGGTTGCAAGAGGGGTTGATGTCCAGCGGGCGCGGATTGTTACTGAGCCGCTCTCTGATTACAGTCGGTGGCTATGGGAATGTACGGCTCCGGTCAATTTGATGGCGGGAGAGCAGGTGCGGTGGCTGCCTCGCCAACGGACCGCCGGCCTTGTGACGCCGCCGACCGATTTTTGGGTATTTGATTCCGCCGTTCTCGTGTGGAACCATTTCTCTGGTGACGGTGAGTGGGCTGGTAATGAAGTGACCCGCGATCGATCTCTGGTCACATTGTGCTCCACTGCTTTCGCGGCGGTGTGGGAGCGAGCGATCGACCACAGTGAGTATCGGCCCTCCTGACGTCCATCCATGTCAACCCACCCTTCATCGTCTGTCCAGCAGGCCCGCGAGGCTCTGGCCGCTCGGCTGCGGGAGATCCGCCTGGATTCCGGTCTGTCGGCCCGTGCGGTGGCGGCCGCATGCGGCTGGCATGAGTCCAAGTGCAGCCGAATGCAGAGTGGTAAACAGGCCGTGGCGGATGCGGACATCAAGGCATGGTGCGCGGCGTGCGGGGTAGATGAGCGGGTTGTGGCGGAACTCGTGTCCATCAACCGCCAACTCGATTCCGCATACGTGGAGTGGCGGCGTACGCAGCGTGGTGGCTTGAAGCGGTTGCAGGATGCCGTGATGCCGTTGTGGGAACAGACTGCAAATTTCCGGATCTACGAGCCTGGCGTCGTGCCGGGCTTTTTGCAGACCGAGGGCTATGCAAGTGCGCTTCTTGCTCGAATAGCCGACTTCTTTGCACTTCCGGATGCCGGAGAGGAGGCGGCGAAGGCCAGGGTCGAGCGGCAGCGACTGCTTTATGACGGCGGCCACCGGTTCGCGGTCGTCATTGAGGAGTCGGTCCTACGTACGAGTCTCGGAGACATTGATGTGATGGCCGGGCAGTTGGGTCATCTGCTCGACATCATGACTTTGCCGTCCGTGGCACTCGGGATTATTCCGTTCTCTGTTCTCCGTGACATGTGGCCGGTCGAAGGATTCTGGATACTGGACGAGGAGCAGGTTGTGATCGAGACCGTATCCGCCAAGATCACGGTACGGCAGGCCGGTGAACTCGACCTGTACCGGAGGACCTTCTCCGAGCTCTCCTCGATGGCGGTGCACGGCCGGGCCGCCCGCAGTTTGATCACGGCGGCGATCGCGGCTCTCTAAGGTCGTGCGCAAGCTCACGCAAGCCACTGGCGTGGTCGGTGATGGGCTTTCTAGCGTTCTCGTTGTGGAGTTTCGCAGGTGGGATGGCTGCAGACCGCCGCCCGCCGCTCAAGACGAGGAGCAGTCCATGTCCGTAACGGCAGCGCATCCATTCCCAGTCTTCACTGACCCGAGGACGCTGATCAGCACCGATCTCTTCGACCGGCTGGTTGCCCGGATCGTCCACGAACGGCACGTCACCACCGATGAGGCCGAGCGCGTCCTGACGCAGGCGTTGGCGTTCCTGACGGCCTGTGCTCTCAACCCCGGCGCCGGGCTGGCCCCCTCGAAGGCCGTGGACGTGGGATGGCACGCCTTCGTCCTCTACACCAGCGAGTACGCCGAATTCTGCCACCGCGTCGCGGGTCGGTTCATCCACCACACGCCCGACGACCAGGGTGACAACCACACCCGAGGGGCCGGCATCCGGGCTACCGTGGCCGCCATGGAGCAGGCTGGGTTGCCCGTCGACCCAGTCCTCTGGGAAACGGCCGGTGACTGCAGCCAGTGCTATCAGGGCTGCCACGACTCCCCGAAGGCGATATAGCGTGAGGAAACGGCGGTGGGAGGACCTCCCCGGTGAGGTGCTGGCAGCCGTGGAGACCCGTTGGGGGACGGTGCTCAAGGCTGAGGCCGCGGAGCGGGGCAGCATGCCGGGGGTGGCGGCGAAGCTTCGTGTGGAAAGCGGCAGCATCTTCCTCAAGGGCGTTCCAGCCGACGATCCCGCCGCTCGCCTCTACCGGCGCGAGCGAGCGGCGAACCTTGCCCTCGCCCCGTCCGTCCCGGCCCCTCGAATGCTGTGGTGCGCCGACATCGGCGGTTGGCACCTGCTGGTGTTCGAGTACATCGATGGCGCGCGAAGCGCCGACCTGTCACCCGGGTCTCCGGACCTGCCAGGCGTGATCGACACCCTGGTGCGGCTCGGAACGGCGGGCGACATGCTGCCGTGCGTGACGGTGAACCTGGATTTGCTTCATAGGGTCGCAGCTGAGTTGTTGGGGATGAAGCCGCAGGAGTCGTGGTGGCGGATGTATGCCGAGGCGCTCGAAGGACTGTCGGCGGAGTCGCTGAAAGGGGAGACGCTGCTGCACTACGACTTGCACAGCGGGAACCTCCTCGCCGCAGTCGATGACGTCCACGTCATCGACTGGGCCTTCGCGTGCCGGGGGGAGGCGTGGATTGATGCCGCGCTGCTCGTCCCTCGGCTGGTCGAGGCAGGGCACAGCCCCGCGCAAGCCGAAGCGCTCGTTGCAGCACACCCCGCTTGGAACGCGGCTCCGGCCGATGCGGTCACCGGCCTCGGTGCGCTGTGGACGATGTTCCGCGAATACAAAGCCATGCACGGGCAAGAGGGCATACGCGCCTCCCGGGCCAGTGCAGCGCAAGCGGGCCGAGCCTGGATCACCCACCGGACAAGGTGACGGAGCCCCCACCGCCATGGCCGCCGAGTGCGATGGCCCTGAGCGCCGTCGCCCTGCGTCTTGCGGAGTTCTTCGGGGTGGTGGGCGGTGACGTAGGCGTCGAGCACGGCCCGGGCCTGGGTCCGGCGCCGCCCGGGGGCGGCCAGTCCAGGGGTGCGGCATGTGCTTCGGTGTTGATGCCCTGCCGTCGACGTCCAATGCTCTTCGTCTGGCCTCTTTTGTCTCTAACGTTGGCTCATGCGCAAGACGCCGTCGCGGGTCGAACTGCGCCCGCTCACACGCTCCGACCAAGACGAGTTCTGCTCGCTCGTGCGGGCCAGCACCGAACTGCACCGGCCGTGGATGCGGCTGCCCGCGACCGCGGAGGAGTTCCAGGCTTGGATGCGCCGCTTCGACGACGGCACCAACCAGGGCTTTCTGCTGCGCATCCGGGAAACCGGCGCAGCCGCCGGCATGGTCAACATCAACTCGATCATCCGGGGCCGCTACCAGGGGGCGTCCCTCGGTTATGCGGCCTTCGCACCGTCCGCCGGCCAGGGCTACATGACCGAAGGGCTCGCCGCCGCCCTACAGCACGCCTTCACTGAACTGCGACTACACCGACTGGAGGCCAACATCCAGCCGGCGAACAATGCCTCCTTGGCACTGGTCCAGCGGCTCGGCTTCCGCTACGAAGGGCTTTCGCCCGCCTACCTCTATATCGATGGAAAGTGGCAGGACCACGAGCGCTGGGCCATCACAGCACCGGCACCTTGGACACCCGATCCGACCCTCCCCGAGGTCTGAGCCGCATGGCGCCGCGAGGCTTGGCAGTCAGTAACCCGGGACGTGATCAAAGGAGCGCGATGCGAGACGTGGCTAACGAGCCAAGCACCGGCGGCTATGACGCTGAACTGCGGCGATACAACGAGGTGCTGCGCCGAGCGGTCGCCGTCCAGCCGCACCACCACGTCCTCGACATCGGCTGCGGTGCCGGACAGACCACCCGCGACGCCGCGCGAGCGGCCCGTGAGGGAAGCGCGTTGGGGGTGGACGTCTCGGCGCCCGCGATCGCCCGCGCCCGCGAACTGGCCCGCGCGGAAGGACTCAACAATGCGACCTTCGAATTGGCCGACGCACAAGTTCACCGCTTCCCACCAGAGCGCTTCGACCTGGCGATGAGCAGATTCGGCACGATGTTCTTCGACGACCCCGTGACCGCCTTCGCCAACATCGGACGAGCACTGCGCCCAGGCGGTCGCCTCGTGATGCTGGTCTGGCAGGCTCCAGAGCACAACGAATGGGACGTCGCCATCCGCCGAGCCCTGACAGAACCGGAAGCACCACTGGCACCCGATTCTGCGGGACCGGATGCGTTTTCGCTTTCCGATCCGTCGACCGTCCGCGAGATCTTGAAAACCGCCGGCTTCACGGACATCGCCATCACCGACGTCCGCGAACCGGTCTACTACGGCCCGAGCGTGGACGCCGCGCTCGAATGGGTCCGAGGCTTCACCTGCACCAACGAAGCCCTGAAACGTCTAGACTCCGCCGCCGCGACTGCCGCGACCGGACGGCTACACGACATGCTCGCCGCGCACCTGACAGACGACGGCATCTGCTTCGACTCCCGCGCCCGGACAGTAACTGCCTACCACCCCAGACCGGAACAGAACCGCGTTCACTTAGATGGGCGGCCATACTGCATCCTGCTTACGGGGCAAACCTAGGATTCGTCCTCAAGACCCGGGATGATGGCAAACGAGGTCAGCCTTCGAAGAGACCGCCTGGTACCTCTGATGTCCAGGTCTCCAGTGGCAGTGACTTGTAGTCCATTTGCGTGCGCTCTTAAAGCTTCATTGTAGTCGAGTTCCGCGAGTTCGATTCTGTATCTACGGGCTTCGCCGGAATCGTCGGCCACTCCCTGAATGACCGCCTCTCCACGTCCGAAGCCACCTTCCCGGAACAGTCGGACCACTAGGCCGGTGACCGTAACTCCTGCTCTAGGTTGTTTGGTTCGCAGGTAGTCGGCGGCTTCGCCGAGGATTCGCTGCTGCCCTGGGGTGACCCGAAGGACTGCCGGCTCCGCGGTTCCGCCGGTCAATGGCGACTTGGCGAACCGTATTTGATAGATATCGTGGTCCGGCCCGCCCAGCGAACTCAGTGCCGCCAGTTCCGTGGCGTTGGGGGCATGCGGGGCGAACTCACCGAACGAAGAGATCGGCCGGTCGCCTTCGCTGACCTCCTCCGCCAGCTGCTGGGCCTTTCGAGTCGTCGCCAGCATCCGGTTCGTCACCTTACGCCCGAAGGGTTGCGGTGGAACGTTCACCAATGCGTCCTGGCCAGGAAGAGTTGAGTCATCCGACTCCTCCGCATAGATGTCCGACAGCGGCAGGGCCAGCGACAGTATGAAGCTCCCTGGCTGAGTGGACAGCCTTGCTTGGGACGCGTAGGCCTCCGCCCGCTGCGGCCGCCTCGGAGGAAGGACCAGCGAATCGTAGTCCAACGAAGCCGCGGAGCCCACGACGAAGTTCTTGAGAGCGGAAATTGCGGAATAGGCCAGCAGTAGTGGCGCCTCGCCCGCCGGAGCGTCAGGTGTCAGGCGGACGGCCACGTTGTCCGCACCGCCGAAGTTGATGTCGTCCGCGATCTCTTCGGGGAGTCGCCGCTCAACGTAGGAGAGCGCCCTGAGCGCGTCATCGACCCGGTCTCCGTAATCGCGAACGCGCTGGGTCGTCGGCAGTACAACGCGGATTTTGTCGAAACGTTCACCGCGTTGCAGGCGCCACATGCTGGTCTGTTCGTCGGAGTCTTCGACGATCCAGCCGGAACTGGTTAGGTAATTCGTGAATGCGGCGAGAGGTGGGGCATTCGTGGCACCCTCCTCCCTGGCGGAGTTCGCGCGCTTCACGGCTGCTCCCAAATATTGATGGAAGGAACCGGGGTCGATCGCCGAACCCCGTGCGTTTTGAGCATTCTGCACAACCCCGACTGGTCGAGGGTATTTGCGGCGGGAACGCGTATTGCCTGGCTTGTCCTGTTACTGGAAGGCTCCATGCCCTCGAGTGAGACCCATGCGCCCCGGCCGCAAAGGAGCGTTCCTTCGCTGTGAAGGCGCACCTTCTCGCCTTCCCGAGGAACGCCGATTACCGCGAGAACCCTACCAATGGCGTGGTCGGTGCGCCTGAGTGCTTCGTACGTCTCAAGGTCCAGGTCATAGCTGTAGTCGCCGGATGCAAGCTGGCGCAGCTCGATAGTGGTCTTCACCTGGACGTTCACCGTCGGATAGTACGTCCCCAGTTCGGTCCCTGGATACACGAGCTGCACGTCCGCCTTCTGGAGGTCCACAGTGGTCGGCCGACCATGGAGGAGGTCACATCCGGCGGCGACCGCCTCTAGCCAGGCTTCGCCGAAGTCACCCTGCAGGGTGTTCTGGTCCTCGTCCCGCACGAAGTGATTGTGTCGCATCCGCTGGCGGAATGTGGTGTGTTGCGTACTCTCGGTTGCAGAGTGCCGGGCTATGCTCACGCGGTGAGTGTGGGATCCGGCGTGGATGTCTGGCAGTTGCAGGCAGACGCCGACCGTGACGGTGTCGCCAAGCTTGTCGTTGGAGCCGTCGTTCACATCAGTGGCCGCGTGCTCATCCTGCGTCGTTCGATCAATGACGCGTTCATGTCCGGTATCGAGGAGTTGCCCTCTGGCGGGGTCGAGCCGGGCGAGGACCTGCTTGCCGCGCTGAGACGGGAACTTGCCGAAGAGATCGGCTGGACGGGACCGCTCGTCCTGGATCCCGGCTTCGTCGCCCACTTCGACTACGTCTCCGGGTCCGGTCGTAAGGCCCGCCAGTACACCTTCGGCTTGGCTCACGACGGCAGCCCCATCGTGCTGAGCACCGAACACACCGGCTACCGGTGGCTCGATCCGCATGGGGTGGCCGACTCCGACGTCACTGCCGAGACCGCTCGGACGATCCGTGAGTGGGCCGAAGCTCGTACTGGTAAGCGCCGCTGATGGTGATCCTGCCTGGCGGCTCTTCACCCGGGAGCGGGCGGCGAACCGTGTGCTGGTGCCGACCGTTCCGGCTCCCCGGATGCTCTGGTCCACCGACGCCGGGGGTGGAGCCTGCAGGTATTCGAGTTCGTCGAGGGTGCGCGGAGTGTCGATCTGTCGCCGCGGTCTGCGGATCTGCCTGGCGTGCTCGATGCCCTTTCGCGGCTTGGTGGATCCGGCGGCACGTTGCCTGTTCTGCGGGTGTGTCGTGTTCGGGGGTGTGGCAATCGTCTTGTTGGTTAGGACGATTGTCGATTGTGGAGGGGACGAGGGTGCCATGTCGGACACGGACAGGAAGCGAGTCGCGCACCGGGCGCTGGTTGATCGGGTGCTGCGGGGGGACGGACGGGCCTCTGTGGAGCAGCGGGGGCTTGCCTTTCGGAACGAGGGGCTCTCGCCGCCGCTGGACATGCTCGTCGGCAAGGTCGTCGACAGGCCCTCGGAGGTGAGTGAGGCGGATCTGGCGCTGGTGACGGCGGCGGGGTACAGCGAGGACCAGGTCTTCGAGCTGGTGGTGTGCGCTGCGGTGGGGCAGTCCGACCGGTTGTACGCGGCCGGGCTGTCCGCCCTGGCCGAGGCGACGGCGGGGGAGGGGCCGGATCATGCGTCTTGACATCCTCAATCGCGGTTACAGCCCGAAGACCAAGGTGTTGTTCGGGGTCGTCCGGCTGTTCTCCGGGCGTCCGCTGCCGGACGCCGCCAAGCTGGTCTTCTACCGGCCCGACTTCTACGGTGACCGGGCCAAGGAGTTCACCCAGGAGGCGATGCGCGGGCCGTCCGAATGGTCGGTGGGCGACCGGGAGTTGATGGCCGCCTACGTGTCCGAGGTGAACGGCACCGCGTTCTGCATCGGCGCGCACAGCGCGTGCGCGAGGCTGGCGTATCAGGACGAGTCGCGCGTCGCGGCGGTGCTGGCCGATCTGGACGCGGCGCCCATCGAGGAGCCGCTGCGGGCGACCCTGCGGATGCTCGGCAAGCTGACCCGGGACGGGACGGTCGGCGCTGACGACATGCGGAAAGTGCTGGCTGCGGGGGCTTCACCGAAGCAGGTGCAGGACGCGCTGGCGGTCTGTGCCGCCTTCAACATCACCGACCGGCTCGCCGACGCCTTCGGTTTCGAAGTGCTCGATCGGGACGGTTTCGACGCCGGGGCCAAGTACCTGCTCAAGCGCGGTTACCGGTAGTCGATGACCCGCTCAAAGCGGGGTAGGCCAGCGCCGGGCTTCTGGCCCGCCTGGGCCTGGCGGATCCGGTCGACGAACTTCTCCGCGGTCTGTGAGAGCGTCACCCCGTAGCCGCCGCGTTCCACGAGGACGGTCGCGACCACCGTGCCGACCTTCGCCGTGAGGTAGGCGCCGGTCAGGCCGCCGGCGTTGCGCCGGTAGGCGAGGCTGTCATCGCCGAGCTTCGGCATCTCGATCGGCGTGTACCCCGAGTACTTCGCCTTCCCCCGGCGAAATGCTCGCGGGCGTCGGCCGCGTTGCCGAAGGTCGTCATCGAGAAGGCACACGGTGGCGCCGGAATTCAGGCGGTACTTGATGCGCCCGAACCGTTTCCCCTTGCACTGCTGCTCGCTGGAGCGCCTGCTCTGCGCGCTCGCCATCTCCTCACCGAGATCGGCGAAGGATATTGGGGGCGTCCCCGAGTCCATGGAGAAGGGGCACTGGATCCACGCGGCAGACATCCGCCCGCCCTTTATGGAAAAGTTCGAGTCTGATCACCAGTCGGTGCGGGAGGGCGTGCGGGTGTCGAGCGAGAAACTGAAACCGCTGCGGGCGGGCGACCCGCGAAAGGTCGGCGAGTACCGGCTGCTGGCGCGGCTCGGTGCGGGCGGGATGGGCCAGGTCTATCTGGGCCGGTCGAAGGGCGGACGGCCGGTCGCGGTCAAGGTGATCCACCCGCATCTCGCCGAGGACCCGGAGTTCCGGCGGCGGTTCGAGCAGGAGGTCGCGGCGGCCCGGCGGGTCGAGGGCATCCACACCGTGCACGTGGTGGACGCCGACACCGGCGCCGATCCGCCCTGGCTCGTGACCGAGTACGTCGCCGGTCCGTCGTTGCAGGAGGCCGTCACCGCGCACGGTGCGTTCTCCGAGAAGGCGGTCGCCGGGCTCGGGGCGGGGCTCGCCGAAGGGCTGATGGCGATCCACGAGCGCAACGTCGTCCACCGGGATCTCAAGCCCGGCAACGTGCTGCTCGCCCAGGACGGCCCCCGCATCATCGACTTCGGCATCGCCCGGGCGCTGGACGCGACGTCGCAGACCACCCGTACCAGCGTGGCCGGTACGCCCGGGTTCATGTCGCCCGAGCAGCTCCGGGGTCGCGAGATCGGGCCGCCGAGCGACGTGTTCTGCCTGGCTGCCGTGCTGGCCTTCGCCGCCACCGGCCGGCGGCCGTTCGGGGACGGCCCGATCGAGGCCCTCGGCTACCGCGTCGTCAACGAGGACCCCGGCCTGACCGGCGTGCCCGAGCCGCTGCTCCCGCTGATCAGGGCGGGGCTGGCGAAAGATCCGGCCGACCGTCCCGGTCCCGGGGAGTTCCTCGACCGCTGCGCCGCGCTCGTGCGGGACGGGGACCCAGTGCTGCCGGAGGCTGTCACCACGATGATCGCCACGCGCGTGGCGGAGACCGACGTGCTGGCGCCCCTGACGGTCGACGCACCGCGGATCCCGTCGCTCGGACGGCCGAAGCCCCCGCTGATCGCGGCCGCCGCTGCGGTGGTGGGCGTCCTCCTGATCGCCTTCGCCGTCTGGGCCGTCGGGTCCGACGGGGAGGAACCGACCGCGCCCGCCGCCGCGGCCACGACCGCCAGGTCGTCCCCCACTCCTCCGGCGACGCCCACCGCCCAGGCGTCCGAGACCGCGAGCGCGTCCGACAGCGCTTCCGCCGCCCCCGACCCCGTCCGCAAGGTGTTCGAGAAGATCTCGGTCGGCGACTGCCTGAACGCCCACTACGACGAGTCCGGCGAGTGGAACAAGCGCACGCCGCGCGCGGTCGGCTGCGGCCGCTCGGACGCCTACCTGAAGGTCTACAGGGTGGCCGACGAAACCTCCGGCTGTAGGAACGGGAGCCCCGGCGACCTGGACGGCGAACTGTGGTGGAGCCACGGCGAGGAAGGGAACGAGATCGTCCTCTGCGTGCGGCGGCAGTTTCGTCCGGGCGAGTGCCTCCTGGCCACCGAGGGTGCAGAGGAGGACACGGTCTCTGTCAGCAACGGTGACCTGATGACCGTGTGGCCGTGCGGGGATCCCTCTCCGGGCGGGTACGACTTCGTGCTCCGGATCACCGCGTTCACCAGCGGCGCCTGCCCGTCCGGTGGCAGGAGGGTCTCCTGGGACCTCGGCAGCCGGACCCTCTGCACCCGCATCGTCTGACCGCCCCGCCACCGCGCATGTGATCAAAGGGCCGCATTGCCCTGCCATGATGCGCTGGTTTGCTCGGCAATGCCGGATTCGTGGTGGTGTACGTCTGATGCCCTATTTAGACTCCTTATGGGCGGGGAGGTGCCGTGAAGGAACTGCGGGTCAGCGAGGCCGACCTCCGCAAGGCGGCGTCACGGCTCAGCGACGGAGCGACCGCGTGCGGCTCCATGTGACATTTCATGAATTCCTGCTGTCCATTCTCGACGGCGCCGGCCAGGCGGTGGAGATCCAATGAGTCGTGACGCGTTCTCGGTGGTGCAGTTCCGGGACCGGCTGCTGGCGCAGGGACTCGCCGGCCCCGGCGACTTCCTCGGCTGCTCCGACGAGGAGATCGCCGCCGTCGCTCGGGCTCAGCGGGTCGTCGCGCTGCCCGCGCTCTACCGGGACTTCCTCGCGGTGATGGGCAAGCGCCCCTACCCGCTGATGCAGGGCACCGACTGGGCCTACCGGGACCTTCTCGAACTGCGGCAGGACGCGGCCGAACTGCTCGCCGAGAACGACCTCGACCCGTCCCTGCTGGACGACGCGCTCGTCATCGCCATGCACCAGGGATACGTCCTGTACTACATCCCGCACGCCTCGGCCGCTCCGGCCGACCCGCCGGTGTGGACGTACGTGGAGGGCGAGGAGCCGGCCGAGTCGTTCCGCACGTTCCGCGAGTTCCTGGTCTCGCTGGAGGACATGCGGCGTCAAGGGCTCGCGGCCCGGCGGACCCTGGCGGCGTCCGGGCGGTTCGGCGAGGAGCACCTCGACCGCGGCTGACCGCCCGGACGCCGTTCGCGGTCAGGTCAGGAGGACGACCTTGCCGCGGCCGTGGCCGGTGGCGACCTCGCGGTGGGCGTCGGCGGCACGATCCAGCGGGAAGGACGCGCGCACGTGGATGCGCAGGCGGCCCTCGTCGTAGAAGCGCGCGGCCTCGGCCACGCGGTGCACCGACCGCTTCGTGGGCGGGACCGTCCGGACGCCGAGGCCGGCGGCGCGGGCATGGTCGACCAGCGTGAAGATGCGGGACCGGTCCTTGACCAGGTCGAGGGACACGTCCAGGGCGTGGCCGCCGGCGCCGTCCAGCGCGGCGTCCACGCCGTCCGGCGCCAGGGAGCGGACGCGCTCCTCCAGGCCGTCCCCGTAGGCGACCGGGGTCGCGCCGAGGGAGCGGAGGTAGTCGTGGTTGGCCTCGCGGGCGGTGCCGATGACCGTCGCGCCGGCGATGCGGGCGAGCTGGACGGCGACCGTCCCGACACCGCCCGCCGCCGCGTGGACGAGGAGGGTGTCGCCCTGCCCGACCGCCATCTCCTCCAGCGCGATGTGCGGGGTCATGACGGCGGCGGGGAACCCGCCCGCCACGTCCCACGGCATGCTCGCGGGCTTGGCCGTCACCGCGTCGGCAGGGACGACGACGTACTCGGCGTAGGCGGTGAGGCGGCAGAAGCCCAGCACCTCATCGCCCAGCCGGACCGTCGTGACGCCCGCGCCCACCTCGTCCACCACGCCCGCGAACTCGTTGCCGGGGACGCGCGGAAAGCCCTCCGGCGTTCCCGGCGGCGACCACCCCTCACGGATGGCCAGGTCGTACGGCTGCACCCCGGCCGCCGCCACCCGGACCCGGACCTCGCCGGGCCCGGCCTCCGGCACGGGAAGTTCCAGCACCTTCAGCACGTCCGGTCCGCCCGGCTCGGTGAATCCCGCGACCCGCATGGTCGTCCCCCTTCGTCGTCGATCACGAGGAACGCTAGGACCTCGACCAAACTTGAGGTCAAGCCGCGCGGGTGGGGGTCAGCCGGTCGGCTGCGGCTCCGGGTCGTCCTCGGCCGGGGCGACCAGCAGGCCGACCGAGTCCGAGCTGCGCACCCAGGCCCCGGTGATGCGGCGTCCGTCATCGGGGCGCCAGCCCGCGGGCGGGTTATGCATGAAGCCGGAGCCGTCCGCCTTGAAGTCGCCGATCGAGAAGGACGCGGTGAGCCCGCGCCCGCGCAGGTCCGCGAGCGCCCGGCCGACGGTCCGGCCGGTGAGGCGGAGGCTCGCCGGGTGATCGCCCCGCGCCGGGTGGGCGTCCCCGTAGACCTCGCCGGGCCGGGCCTTGCGGCCGATGACGATCTCGCCGCCCGGCGACCGGAACATCGGGCCGCTGAGCCGGACCTTGAGCGGGCAGGCGTCCTGGCCGGGCGGGCACTTCAGGACGGTCGTGAACGTCCCGCTCTCGCCGCCCGCCGACACGCTCTTCCCGGGCGGCGCCGGCAGTGAGCCGACGCTGATGACGTCGCGTTCGCGCGACGGCGACACCGGCACGATGCGGAGCCTGACCCGCAGGCCGACCTTGGCGAACGCCTCCTGGAAGTCCCGCTGGCCGGCGAAGGCGTCCTTGACCTCCACCTCGTACGCGCCGTCCGCCACGTCGATCCGCACGGCGGCGTTGGCGTAGCTTCGCAGCGGGCCGGAGTCCTGCGCGGACAGGACGAGGACGGTCGTGGCCGCGACACCGGCCACCGCCACGCCGATGGCCGGGCGGACGAACCGGGGGAGGCGGCGGCGGGGCGCCGGGTCCTCCGCGGTGGTGATGGCGGCGAGCAGGGCCTGGGCGGCCGCACCGGACGGCTCGCTGGTGATGTCATCGTCGCGCACGGGGTTCAGACCCGCCACGAGCTCGTCGATCGAAGACGTCATGCGGGCTCACTCCCATGCAGAACGGGCCGGGACGGCGCGGCCGGCCCCGGGTGGTCGATGCCCGCGGCGCGCAGGGCGCGCGCGAAGCGCCGGCGGGCGCGGTGCAGGCGGATGCTCACCGTGTTGCGGGAGCAGCCGAGCACCGTGGCGATCTCGGTGACGGACAGGCCCTCCCAGCCGAGGAGGGCGAGGACCTCCCGGTCGCGGTCCGGCAGGGCGCGGAAGACCTCGGCGACGGCCGAGTCGTCGCGCACGGGCGGGACGGGCGGCAGTTCGGCGCGCAGCGCCGCCGTCTTGAGCGCGTGGCGGACGACGCCGCGGCGGTGGTTGGCGAGGACGCGGCGCGCCACCCCGTACAGCCACAGCCGGGCCTCGTCGCCCGCCGGCATGTCGGCCGCGCGGCGCCAGGCGATCGTGAACGTCTCGGCGACGACGTCGGCCGCGTCCTCGGGGGAGTCGCAGCGGCGCAGCGCGTAGCCGAGCAGCGGTTTGCAGGTCGCGGCGTAAACGGCCGCGAAGTCGGCCTCATCCATGGGGCGTCCTCCGCAACGTGGCCTCCTCTGGTCGGTGGTCACCCTGCACATGTCGGGACACCGCCCGGATCTTTCACCCGGCGAAGGACTCGATCTCCAGGCTTTCGCGAACAGAGCGGCCCAGGGGCAGGAGGACTTCCTGAAACCCCTGGGCCGCGATCAGCACGCGCGGACGAAGGCTAGGACGGGTCGGGGAGCATCCGCTTCATGGCCTCGTGGGCGCCGAGGACCTTGCGGTCGCGGGGGAAGCCCGCCCGCTTCTGCGCCGCCTCGTAGTTGCCGCCGGCGACCCAGATGGGGCCGTCCTTCAGGTGCTGGAGTCCCTCGCGGGCGATGTCGTCCGGTTCGGCGACGTTCAGGCCCGGCATGTCCATGTTGAGGCCGGCGCGCTCCATCGCCGGGGTGCGGGTCACGCCGAGGACGAGTTCCAGGACGTCCACCCCGTGCTCGCGCATCTCCAGCCACAGCCCCTCGGCGAACACGCGGCCGAACGCCTTGACGGCGGAGTAGATGCTGATCTGCGCCTGGCCCATGTACCCGGCGAGGGAGCCGACGAGCAGCAGGCCGCCGCGGCCCCGCTCCTTCATCAGCGCGCCGAAGTGGTGCGTGAAGGCGAGCTGCGCGGTGATGTTGAGGTCGATGACGCCCTGGAAGCGGTCCAGGTCGCCGGTGACGAACTCGTGCCCGTAGCTGTTCGCGCCCGCGTTGAAGATCATCAGGCCGACGTCCAGGCCGTCGGTGACCTCGCGGACCTTCTTCAGCGGGTCCGGGGAGATCAGGTCCAGCTCGACCGTCCGGACCTGCACGCCCTTCGCCCGGACGGCCGCGGCGGTCTCCGCCAGCGGGCCGGGCTTGCGGGCGATCAGCACCAGGTTCAGGCCCGCGTCGGCGAGGCGGTGTGCGAACGCGGCGCCGACCCCCTCCGAACCGCCGGCGATGACGGCCCACGGGCCATATGCGTCGATCATTGCTCTCCGTCCAGGTCCGGGGTCCAGGCGACGCCGTTGATGTGCGAGCCGCCGTCCGCGAACAGGGTGTTTCCGGTGAGGTAGCGGGCGCCCTCGGACGCGAGGAACACCGCCACCGGTGCGATGTCGGTCTCCGGGTCGCCGAGGCGGCCCATCGGGTTGGCGCGGTCGGCGGCGGCCTCGATCTCCGGGTGCTCGGCCGCCACCCGCCGGAACGCCGCGCTTTTGGCGCCCGGGCAGATCGCATTCACGACGACCCCGGTCGGCGCCCATTCGCGGGCGGCCGTGCGGGTCAGCGTCCGGAGGGCCTCCTTGGCCGAGTTGTACTCCAGGGTCCCCATGTGGGCGTTGACCCCGTTGAGGGAGCACATGTTGATGACGCGTCCCCACCCCTGCGCCTTCATGTGCGGGAACGCGGCCTGCATCGCCCACAGCGGGCCGTAGTAGCCCATCGCGAAACCGCGGGCGAGCTGCTCATCGGTCTTGGTCTCGACGCGGCCGACGGTCCCGGCGCCCCAGGCGTTGTTCACCAGGACGTCCACCGAGCCCCACGTCTCGACCGCCGCGGCGACCATGGCCTCGACCTGGGCCCGATCGGTCACGTCCGTCCGGACGAACCGGGCGTTCTCCCCGATCTCGGCGGCCACCGCCGCGCCGGTCTCCTCGTTCAGCTCCGCCACCAGGACGCGGGCGCCCTCGGCGGCGAAGCGGCGGGCGACGCCGCGTCCGATGCCGTCGCCCGCGCCGGTCACGACCGCGACCCGTCCGGTCAGCTCACCCATCGACGACCTTGATGGAGCCGGTCAGCGCCGCCTCCTGGATCGCCGAGCGCAGCGCCGGACATGTGTCGTGCGGGTCCTGGATGCCCACGCACGCGGCCCGCGCGGCGGCGTTCCACTGGATGCTCGTCTGCTCCCAGGTCGACTTGCGCACCAGCACCTCGGCGGCGCAGCGGCGGCAGGAGACCGGGAGCAGCGGGCCGTCCAGGAGCCGCTCGTCCTGGCGGGACGTCACGCCGAGGCCCCCTCGCTGCGCGCGAGGTTCTCCTCGACCTCCTTCTTCCACGACTCCACCGGACGGGTCGTGTCGATCTCGAACTCGAACCGGTCGGTCATCTCGGGCTTGACGTCGGCGACGTCCACGTAGAACTGCTCGTACCAGCGGCGCAGCTGGTAGACCGGCCCGTCCTCCTCGCACAGCAGCGGGTTGTCGATGCGGGTCTTGTTCTTCCAGATCTCGACGTCCTGCTGGAAGCCGAGGAGGATGAACTCCGACAGCTTCGCCGCGGTGGCCTCGGCGGCCTCCGGCGGGAGCGCGTCGCTGTGCTGGACGATGATGCCCGAGTGCAGCGAGAACGAGTTCTCGTCGATCGGGTAGTGGCAGTTGATCAGAACCGAGTGCAGGTCGTAGCCCTCGTAGTGGTACGTCAGCTCGTCGATCATGAACGAGGGGCCGTGGTAGGACGCGACCGAGGTGTTGCCGAGCATCCGCGGCCCGCCACCGCCGCCGCTGCTCTCACGCGCCCGCCGGGCGTCCTCGCGGGTCACGCCCTTCATGATCTGCGTGGCGGTCTGGTTCTCGAAAATGTTCTTGAAATACGTCGGGAACGACTTGTGGATGTAGAAGAAGTGCGCCATGTCGACGACGTTGTCGATGACCTCGCGCGCGTTGGTGTGGACCACCTGCTCCGTCCAGCGCCAGTCGGTCCAGTCGTCGCGGGTCGCGCCCTCGATCACCGGGATCCGCACGTCCTCCGGCGGCTGCTTGCCCTCCGGGTCGTTCCAGACGAACAGCAGCTTGTCCTGCTCCATCGTCGGCCACGCGGCGGTCCGGGCGCGCAGCGGGACGCGGCGCGAGTACGGGATCTGCTTGCAGCGCCCGTCGCCGCCCCAGCGCCAGTCGTGGAACGGGCACGCGATCTCGTTCCCCTTGACCGTGCCCTGGGACAGGTCGCCGCCCATGTGCCGGCAGTAGCCGTCCAGGACGTTCGTCTTCCCGTCCGCCCCGGTGAAGACCACGAGCTTCTGCCCGAAGGCGTGGACCGTGTGGGGCTTGCCGTCCTTGAACGTCTCGGCCAGCCCGAGGCAGTGCCATCCCCGGGCGAACCGGGAGGAGACGGCCTCCGCCTCGATGGCGCGGACGGCGTCCGACTCGGTTGCGGTCACGTGGATCATCCCTTCAGCGATGGATGCGTGATTCGAACGTTAGGTCGCAGGTCACCGTCCCGACCGGCGAGTCCCGGTGGCCGGGACGCGGGGCCCCCCGACGGTGCCGCGGCGTGGTCTGCTCCAATGGTCGGACTAGGGAAGACGGGAGTCGACGGATGAGCAACGAGGTCCTGGACGCCGTGCACGGGCTGCTGCCGGGCATCGCCGAGCGGGCCCGGTCCGTGGACGAGAAGGGCCGGATCCCCGCCGAGACGATACGGGAACTGACCGCCGCCGGGGTGTTCCGGATGCTCCAGCCCACCCGCTACGGCGGCGCCGAGGGCGACCCGGTCGCCTTCTACGAGGTGGTGCGGGCGATCTCCGGCGCCTGCGGCTCGACCGGCTGGGTCGCCGCGATCCTCGGCGTCCACTCCTGGCATCTCGGCCTGTTCGCCGACGAGGCGCAGCGCGAGGTGTGGGGCGCCGGGCCCGACACCCTGATCTCCTCGTCCTACTCGCCGATCGGCCGCCTCACCCCGGTCGACGGCGGCTACGAGCTGAGCGGCCACTGGTCGTTCTCCTCGGGCGTCGAGTTCGCCTCCTGGGCCCTGCTCGGCGCCCTCGTCGTCGGCGCGGAGGGCCGCCCGGTCGACTTCATGACGGTGCTCGTACCCAAGCGCGACTACGAGATCCGCGAAGTGTGGGACTCGATGGGCCTGCGCGGCACCGCCAGCGACGACATCGTCGTCGACCGGGCGTTCGTCCCGTCCCACCGCGCGATGCGCAACTTCGAGCAGGCCCAGCTCCGCAACCCGGGCCGCAAGGTCAACACCGGCCCCCTCTACCGCATGCCGTTCGGGACGATCTTCACCAGCACCGTCACCGCCAGCGTGATCGGCATGGCGGCCGGCTGCCACGACCTCTACGTGGCGCGGATGCGCGACCGGATCCGGCTCAGCCTCGGCGGCGGCCGCTTCGTCGAGGACCCGCACGCCCAGGTCGCCGTCGCCCGCGCCGCGTCCGAGATCGACGCCGCCGTCCTGCAGACGGACCGCAACGTCCGCGAGATCCACGAGTACGCGACCCGCAACGAGAAGATCCCGATGGAGCTGCGGCTGCGCGCCCGCCGCGACCAGGTCCGCGGCACCGAGCGCGCCATCCAGGCGATCGACATCCTCTTCAAGACCGCCGGCGGCAACTCGCTGCACCGCGGCAACGTCATCGAACGCGCCTGGCGCGACGCCCACGCGGGCAGCGTCCACGTCGCCAACGACGTCGAGCACGCCCTCTCGATGTGGGGCCGCGGCGTCTTCGGCCTCAAGGTCGAGGACAACCTCGTCTGACCCGCGCGGGTCAGCCTTCGCGGCCGGGGAGCATGGTCAGGGCCTTGGTGCGCTGCGCGACGAGGTCGTCGTAGGTGCCGTCGCGCTCGGCCCAGCGGTGCGTGAGGACCCCCTTCACGAGGATCTCGCGGGGAGTGGGGTCCGCCGAGAGCAGCCGCATGACCTCGGTGGCGAACTCGTCGAGCGGCAGCGCGTTCGGGTTCACCTTTTCCTGGCCCGCCGTGGCGACGGCCGGGGGGACGAGTTCGACGACGCCGACGCCGGTCCCGTCGAGTTGCGCGCGCAGGGCCTCGGAGTAGGCGTGCACCGCGGCCTTCGAGGCGGCGTAGGTGGGCATGGGCGGGAACGGCAGGAAGGCGATGCCGGAGGTCACGGTGATGAAGGTGCCGGCGCCCCGCCGGACCAGGTGCGGGGTGAAGGCGTCGATGACGCGGATGGTGCCGACCAGGTTGGTGTCGATCGTCGTCTCCGCCGCCTCGAAGTGCGCGGGATCGCGCAGGTCCTCCAGGAGCATGACGCCCGGCATCGTCACCACGGTGTCCAACTCGGGATACCGGGCGAGCACGGCGTCGCGGGCGGACGCGACGGAGGCGCCGTCGGTGACGTCGATGCCGAATGCGCCGAAGCCCTCTCCGGCGAGTTCCGCGAGTGCGTCCGCGCTGCGGCCGCCGACGGCCACGGTGCTGCCCGCCGCGGCGAACCGGCGGGCCAGCTCTCGTCCGATGCCGGAGGTTCCGCCGACGATGAGGACGGTGCGGTTGGAGAGATCCATGATGTCTTCCCTTCAGCGAGGCTCGCTGTCCTTCTCGAACAGTGCCGCCGCGCGCGACGCGAGCTGATCTCCCCGGCGCAGGCGGGACTCCCGCCCGGCGGAAACCGCCGCGTCCCCGGCCTGCGCCGTGAGGAGGTCGCGCTGCTCGCCGGAATCAGCCCCGACTACTACCTGCGCCTGGAACGGGGCCGCGACCGGAACCCCTCACGCCAGGTGCTCGAATCACTCGCCCGCGTCCTGCGGCTCGACGACGTCGAACGGACGTATCTGCTCGGCCTCGCGGAGGTCCGCGCGAGGGCGCCGCGCCGCAAGCGCCCCGAACGCGTACCGGCACGGGCACACCAACTCCTCGCCCACCTGCGGATCCCCGCGTTCGTCGAAGGCCGCGCCTTCGACGTCCTGGCCTCCAACCCGATGGCCGTCGCGTTCTCCCCGCGCCTGCGGCCCGGCCAGAACCGGCTCCGTTCCTTCTTCCTCGACCCCGAGGAACAAGCCTTCCACCAGGACTGGGCGAACTCCGCCGCCGACTTCGTCGCCGCTCTTCGCACCACCATCGGGGACGACATCGACGACCCCGGTTCGTCGAACTCGTCGGAGAACTCGCACTGTCCAGTGAGCGGTTCCGCACACTGTGGGCCCGGCACGACGTCCGCAACCTCGACGGAGTCACCACCGCCGTCAACCACCCCGTCGTCGGTGAACTACGGCTGCACCGCGACAAACTCCCCATCGACGACGTCATCCTCGTCGTCTACTACCCCGACAAGGGCAGCGGCAGCGACGAGAAACTACAGCTCCTCGCCGCACTCTCCGGCACCGAACCCGCCGGTACGGCACACGACAGTCCGGCGGACGTCCCGCACCGTGGATCCGGTCGCCGCTGAGGGTAGGCCGCTGCCGGGGCGGGCAGCGTCCGGTGCGCGCAGGTCAGTCCGGCGCACGCCCCCATCGCAGGCGTGCGCCGGATACCCGTCAGAAGGACCCCGTCAGGAGTCGGTGCGCCCGGCGGGGCGGTGGTGGTGGAGGTGCTCGAGCGCCTTCGTGAACGCCCGCGCGTGCGCGGCCTCGTCCCCGGCGATCTCCGTGAAGAGCGCGGCGGCCTTCGAGTTCCCCTCGTCCCGTGCGGTGCGGGCGAAGCCCGGATACATCTTCGTGGCCTCATAGGTCTCGCCGGCGATGCTCCGGCGCAGGTTGTCCGCGGTGTCGTGGACGAATCCGGCGAGCACCGCCTCCTCGGCGAAGTGCTCGGTCAGCTCCACCGCGGCCGCGCGCCGGAACAGCTCGGCCACCTTCGGGTTGCGGCTCTTGGCGTGCTCGGCGTACAGCGTGTACTTGGCGTTCGCGAACGCCTCGCCGCGCATCGCGGTCTCCAGGTTGCGGAGCGTCCGCTTCGACCGCACCTTCGGCTTGCCCGCGACGACCTTGACGGGTTCGGCCATTTGCCCGGTGGGGACGTGCCCGCGGTGGTGCGTGATGGCGTACAGCGCCTTCGTGAAGGCGCGGGCGTGCCGGGCCTCGTCGCGGGCGATCTCGCTGAACAGGCGGGCGGCGTTGTAGTCCTTGTCCTCCCGCGCCTCCCGGGCGAACCGCGGGTACATGCGCGTCGCCTCCTCGCGCTCGCCAGCGATGCTCTCCCGCAGGTTCGCCGCGTCGTCGTGGACGAAGCCGATGAGCTGGGCCTCCTTGGTGAAGTGGTCGTGGAGTTCGGTCTGCGCGGCCTCGCCGAACAGGCGGCGCACCTTGTCCAGGTGCTCGTAGCCGGCCTGCTCGGCGTAGAAGTGGTAGCTCGCGTGCGCCATGGCCTCACCGTGCATCGCGGTGAGCGTGTTCTGCCGGGTCTTGGGATAGTTCTCCGTGGCGGACGCGGCCTGTGACGGGACCGCCGCCCCGATCATCATCGCCGCCGTGCAGGCGAGACCGGCGCAGGTCCGGGTGAGCCCCGATGCGGTCATGCTCTGTCCTCCTCGATCGTGCGACCGGCGGCGGAACCGCCACTGGTCGCGCAAAGTATGCATTCGGCTACAGCGTGTGCATAACCTTGCTCATCCGCGCCACCCGGAATGGACCGCGATCTGGTCAAGGCGGACGGCGATCGGCCGCGAGGAGGTGCTCGTCCGGTACCGGCGGCGCGCGGTCCCGTCCGTTCGAGGGACGGGACCGCGCACTGCCGGTCAGCAGGTGGTGGGCGGGGCCTCGCCGTTCTGGATCGCCTTGGCGAACCTCAGGGACGCCTCGAAGGAGGCGTTGATGCTGCCTCGGTGGTCGGCGCCGTCGAACGAGCGGTAGGCGATGGTGCCGTAGCGCTTGCAGAGGTCGGTCACGATGTTCTGCGTCGCGGCGGGGGAGACCTCGCGGTCGGCGGTGCCCTGGGCGACCAGCGTCGGGACCTCGATGGTCAGGCCGAGCGCCTCCTGCGCGTCGTAGTAGTTCTCGAAGCGCGTCAGGTCGGCGTCCGGGCGGAACACATCGGTCAGCGGCAGGTTCGCCGTGAGCTGCTTGAGCTGGGCCAGGCACGCGTTCGTCCGGCCGGCCTTGGCGATGGCGGCGGCGTCGTCCGTCAGGAGGTCCTCCGGGACGAACGTCGGGTCGGCCGCGTGCGCGCCGTTCAGCAGGACGAACAGGAACGGCAGCGCGATCTCCGCGCCGGGGTACTGCGCCTTCACGTACTGCGCGGCCTGGCTCATGGAGGAGCCGGGCGCGATCGACACCGCGCCCCTAAGGCGGATGTCGCGGGGCTGCCGCGCGGTCGCCGCCGTGTAGAGGGTCGCCTGGCCGCCCTGGCTGTGCCCGGCGACGAACCAGTCCCGTCCGATGCGGTGGCCGGCCTGGCGGGCGGCGCGGACGATGTCGGTGACCGTGTTCGCCTCGCTGGCGCCGTTCATGTACGGGTGCCCGCCCGGCGTGCCGAGGCCCTCGTAGTCGGTCTGGACGACGGCGAAGCCGTTCTGGACCCACTTGTCCAGGTACTGCTCGGTGATCGCCAGGTAGTCGTGCGCCGGGCCGTCCGCGGTGTCGGCGGACGGGGCGCAGGCGTCGGCGGTCCCGGTGGTGCCGTGCGCCCAGCTCAGCACCGGCCAGCCGCCCTTCGGCGGGGTGCCCTTGGGGACGGCGACCGTGCCCGACACCGTGATCCGCTTCCCGCCCGCGCCCTCGGAGGTGTAGGTGATGAACCGGTTGGCGGACGCGCTCGGCAGCGCCGCCGCGTTCGTCAGCGGACGGCTGCTCAGCAGCTTCCCGCGCTGCCCCGGAGGCACCTTGCCGGCGTCGGCCTTGACGGCGTCGGCCTTGACGGGGGCGGCGGTGACCTCCGGCGTGCCTCCGCACGCGGCGCCGGCGACGCCGACCGCTCCCGCGCAGGCGATCGCCATGACCGCCCGGGTCCCGAGTGATCTCACGTGCTGCTCCTCTTGATGTCCTGGACGGCGCGGTAGGCGAATGCCATCGCCGATCCGATCGGAACGCCCGGTCCGGGGTAGACGGGCCCGGTGAACGAGGCACTGGTGTTGCCGGCGGCGTAGAGGCCGGGGATCGGGCCGCCGGAGGCGTCGAGGACGCGGCCGTCGGGGTCGGTGCGCAGCCCGCCCTTCGTCCCGAGGTCGCTGAGGACGACCTCCGCCGCGAAGTACGGGGCCTGGTCGAGCGCCACGACGCACGGCCTGCCGCCGGAGAAGTACCGGTCGTAGGGGTCCTCGCCGCGGTGGAAGTCGTCGTCGGCGCCCTTCTCGGCGAACCCGTTGAAGCGCGCGACGGTCTCGCCCAGGGCGTCGGGCGGGAGGCCGATCTTCCCGGCCAGCTCCTGCACCGATCCGGCCTGGACCCACTGGCCGGACGCCAGCTGCTCGTCCGGCGCCAGCGGCGGGACGGAGATCGCCGGCAGCCCGTCCGAGCGCGCGTCGAAGATCAGATGGAACGGTCCCTCGGCGGCGGCCATCCTCCGGCCCATCTGGTCGTAGGGCAGCGACTCGTTGGCGAAGCGGCGCCCCGAGCCGTCCACGATGAGCCCGCCGCGGAAGCCGAGCGTGAACGCGGGCCGCCCGTCGGCGGTGCGCAGGCCGGGGCAGAACCACGCCTGGTCGAGCAGGCCGGTGGACGCGCCGATCTTCACCGCCGCCTCGATCGCGTCGCCGGTGTTCGCGCCGTCCGGGGCCATCGTCCAGTCCGCCGCGCCCGGCACGCCGCGCGCGGCGCGCAGCTCGGCCGACGCCTCGAACCCGCCCGCGGCCAGCAGCACGCCGCGCCGCGCCCGCAGCCGCAGGCCGCCGGCCTCGACGCCCGCGACCCGGCCGTCCTCGACGATCAGGCCGGTCAGCGGGGTCTCGGTGCGGACGGCGCCGGTGCCGGTCGCGGTGAACGCCAGCAGCAGCCGCCCGATCAGCGCCCGCCCCTGCGCCATCGGCTTGGACGCCGAGTGCCCGCGTCCCGCCCGGTCGCGGTCGACCGGCGGGCGCACCAGCCCGGCCAGGTCGCCGAGCTGCTCGGCCGGCAACTCCAGCGGGACGAACGAGCGTCCCATGTCAATGCGTCCGGGAGCGTCGAAGTAGTCCGGGAACGCCTGGAACCTGAAGTCGAGCGCCGGGTCGTCCTCCAGGAAGTCCACCAGTTCGGGCGCGGTCGCCAGGAACGCCTCCCGGTGCGCCTCGTTCTCGTCCCCGAGCAGCGCCCGCAGGTACGTGCGCGCCGACTCGGCCGAGTCGCCGAGCCCCGCCCGCTCCTGCACCCGCGTGCCCGGCAGCCAGATCGCCGCCCCCGAATAGGCCGACGTCCCGCCGAGCACCCGCGTCTTCTCCAGCACGGCCGTCCGCAGCCCCGACGCGGCCGCGGCGAGCGCCCCCGCCATCGCGCCGGCCCCTGAGCCGGCCACCACCACGTCGTACTCGTCGTCCCATTTCCCCACGTGACGTCCCCTCCAGCCTGCGCGTTCGCGGCGCGGGCACACCGTAGACGCGGCGCCCGGCGCGGCGGGGCGACCGGTCCCACTGACCGGTATCGGCGATCGCGGTGACGGCGCGCAAACTGGATATTGTTCCTAGTCAGCACACCGACGGACCCGGAGGGAGGACCGTGGCGAGGATCTCAGCGGCGAGGATGTCCGCCGAGCCCAGCTCACCCGAGCAGCACGACCGGCGGCAGCGCATCCTGCGGGCCGCGTCGCGCATCGGCATGGAGAAGTCCCTCGAACGCGTCCAGATGCACGAGGTCGCCAAGGCCGCCGGGGTCGCGATCGGCACGCTGTACCGGTACTTCCCGTCCAAGGTCCACCTGTTCACCGCGGTGATGGCGGCGCAGGTCGACCGGCTCCGCGAGCAGGTCGCCGAGCCGGCGCCCGGCGTCGCGCCCGAGGACGCCGTCGCCGACATGCTGGTGCAGGCCAGCCGGAACCTGATGGCGCAGCCCGTGCTGTCGGCCTCGATGCTGCACGCGTCGAACACCGCGCACGTCGCGACGGTCGCCGACACGGTCCACATCGACAACACGTTCCGGGAGATCCTGCTGCGTGCCGTGGGCATCGAGGTCCCCACCGTGCAGGACGTCACGCTCGTCCGGCTGCTGATGCAGTGCTGGTACGGGGTGCTCCAGTCGAGCCTGAACGGCCGCGCGTCCATGGCGGACGTGGAGAGCGACATCCGCCTCGCCTGCAAGCTGCTGCTGGCGCCCCGCTCGAACGCGCCCGCGGCCGGCGGCACCGCCTCCCAGTGATCGGGACGGCCCCGGCGGGCACCGCGGGGCCGCGGCTAGCGTGCCGCCATGAACCGCTATGACGGCGTGAGAGTGCTGCTCACCGGGGCCGCGTCCGGCATCGGGCGGGCCACCGCGATCCGCCTGACCACCGAGGGCGCCGCGGTCTACGGCGTGGACATCTCCGAGCAGGGCCTCGCCGAGACGGCCGGCGCGATCAGCGGGCCCGGCACCCTCACCACCCGCACGGCCGACGTGACCGACGAGGCCGCGGTGATCGCCGCCGTCGCGGACGCGGCCGGGACGCTCGGCGGCATCGACGTCCTCGTGAACGTGGCCGGCGTCCACAAGACCACCCCGATCGAGACCCTGACCGTCGACGACCTGAACCGGCTGTTCTCCGTCAACCTCGTCGGCACCGCCCTGTTCTGCCGCGAGTCGCTGAAGCACCTCCCGGACCGGACGGGCGTCATCGTCAACACCGCCTCGCTGTCGGCGACGCAGGGCAACCCGTACATGACGGCGTACTCGGCGTCCAAGGGCGCGGTGCTGGCGTTCTCCCTCAGCCTCGCCGCCGAGCTGGCGAGCCGCCGCATCCGGGTCGTGCCGATCTCGCCCGGATCGGTCGACACCCCGCTGATCCGGTCGCCGCACATGTTCCCGCCCGGCATCGACCTGGACTACTTCTCCAAGATCCGGTCCTACTACGGCGCCGCCGAGCCGGAGATGATCGCCGCGGCGATCGCGTTCGCCGGCTCGTCCGACGCCGCCTACTACACCGGCGCCGACTTCCGCGTCGACGGCGGCTCCCACACCTAGGAGAGTGACCATGGCACGCACCATCGCCGTCAGCGGTTCGGCGTCCGGCATCGGCGAGGCCCTCACCGCCCTGCTGCGGGACGCGGGCGACACCGTCATCGGCATCGACCTGCGCGGCGCCGACGTCTGCGCCGACCTCAGCGTCCCCGAGGGCCGGGCGGACGCGGTCGCGCGGACCCTGGAGAAGGCGGGCGGGCGGCTCGACGCCGTCGTCGCCTGCGCCGGCGTCTCCGACTTCACGATCATGCCGGTCAAGGTGAACTTCTTCGGCGTCGTCGAGCTGCTGGACGGGCTGCGCCCCGCCCTCGCGGAGGCGGAGGCGCCGCGCGCCGCCGTCGTCGCCTCGATCTCCGGCACCCACCCGGTGGACGACGACGTCGTCCGTGCCTGCCTGGACCTGGACGAGCCGGCCGCGATCGCGGCGGCGACGAAGGTCGAGGAGAGCGGCGCCGGCGGCCGGCTGTACCCGTCGTCGAAGTCGGCGCTCGCGCAGTGGATGCGGCGGGTCTGCACCACCCCCGAGTGGGCGGGCGCGGGCATCCCGCTGAACGCGATCGCGCCGGGCGTCGTCAAGACCGCGATGACCAAGCCGCTGTTCGAGGACGAGGCCATGTTCCAGATCATGAACGAGGCCGTCCCGATGCCGCTGAACGGCTACGCCGACCCGGAGGTGATCGCGGAGGCGCTGCGCTGGCTGGTCTCCCCGGGGAACACCCACATGACCGGCCAGGTCATCTACGTGGACGGCGGCGCCGAGGCGACGCTGCGCGAGGCGTCCCACTTCTGAGAGACACCGGCCTCGGAGAGACACCGGCGGCCGCCCCCTCGCGCCGTGGGGCGGCCGCCGGTGAGCCGGGGGTCAGTACTTGCTGGTACCGGTGTTGTCGAGCGCGGCCACGCTGTAGGCGGCGTAGGTCTTGTGGGCGTCGCGGTCCTCGAAGTACGGCGTGATCTGCGCGCCGAACTCCTCGACGGAGAAGACGCCCTCGGCCGCGGTGAACTTCTGCTCCACGGTCGGCGCGGCCATCAGCGCGACCATGTCGCCGTAGACCACGAACACCTGCCCGGTGATCTTCTCCGAGGCGGGCGACGCCAGGTAGCCGACGAACGTGCCGACCCGCTCGGGCGCCATCACGTCCAGGCCGCCGGGCGCGGTGCCCTCGTTGAAGGTCGCCTCGGTCATCGCCGTCCGGGCGCGGGGGCAGATCGCGTTGGCGCGCACCCCGTAGCGGCCGAGGCCCGCGGACGTCGACAGCGTCAGCGCCACGATGCCGGCCTTGGCGGCGGAGTAGTTCGGCTGGCCCGCCGACCCGAACAGGAACGCCTCCGACGAGGTGTTGATCACGCGTCCGTAGACGGGGCCGCCGGCCGCCTTGCTCGCGGCGCGCCAGTGCACGGCGGCGGCGCGCGACACCGACGCGTGGCCCTTCAGGTGGACGTGGACGACGTCGTCCCAGTCCGACTCCGACAGGTTGAACAGCATCTTGTCGCGCAGCACGCCCGCGTTGTTCACCAGGACGTCCAGCGAACCGAACGTGTCGACGGCGGCCGACACGAGCGTGTCGCCCATGGACCAGTCGCCGACGTCCCCCTTCACCGCGAGGGCCTCGCCGCCCGCCTTCTTGATCTCGGCGACGACGTCGTCCGCCGCCGGGCCCATGTCGTTGACGACGACGCTCGCGCCCTGCGCGGCCAGCGCGAGGGCCTCGGCGCGGCCGAGCCCGGCGCCCGCGCCGGTGACGATGGCGGTGCGGCCCGCCAGGGAGAGGTCAGCGTTCATCGGAGCCTCCGGGTCGGTGTGTTCGGTAGCCGGGTCGGAGGCTAGTACGAATTCTACTTCTGCCGGTCGTCCGGTCCCGCTGAGCGGTCGGCCGCAGGGCGCGCGAGCGGCGAGACCGCTGAGTGGGACGGCGCTTGCCCGTTGATGAGAATGAATTCTAGTCTCGCGGGCATGACGCTGAACCTGGCGACCCTCTTCGAGGCCGTGGCGGCCGCCGTCCCCGACCGCACCGCCCTGGTCTGCGGCGACCGCGGGCTCACCTTCGCCGACCTGGACGCGCGGGCCGACGCGGCGGGGGCACGGCTGCGTTCGGCGGGCATCGCGCCGGGCGAGCACGTGGGCCTCCACATGCTGAACGGGACCGAGTACGTCGAGACGCTGCTCGGCTGCCTGAAGATCCGCGCCGTCCCGGTCAACATCAACTACCGGTACACCGACCGGGAGCTCCACTACCTCTACACCGACGCCGGGCTGGCGGGCCTGGTCGTGGACGACGAGTTCGCCCCGGCCGCCGCCCGCGTCGCGGGGGAATGCCCCGATCTGCGCGTCGTCACCGTCGTCCGGACGGGGGAGACCGCCGAGAAGCCGGCGTGGCCGTCGCGGATCAGCGTCAGCGACTACACGTCCGAGCCCGGCGAGCCCGACCCGTCGCTCCGGGAGGGGCGCAGCGCCGACGACCGGTACATCCTGTACACGGGCGGCACGACGGGGAACCCGAAGGGCGTCGTCTGGCGGCACGAGGACTTCTACATGGCCGCCGTGAAGGGCGGCAACCCCTACGGCGAGCCCCGCCTCAGCGCGGAGGAGCTGGCCGACGCCGCGCGGAACGGGTTCGAGCTCAGCTTCCTGCTGACGATGCCGCTGATGCACGGCGCCGCGTCCTACACGCTGCTCATGGCGCTGTTCACCGGGTCCAAGACGATCCTGATGCGGCGCTTCGACGCGATGGACGCGCTCCGCACCATCGACCGCGAGAAGCCGATGATCGTCGCCGTGGTGGGGGACGCGATCGCGCGGCCCCTCGCGGACGCGGTCCGCGCCCACGGCGCCGAGTACGACCTGTCGTCCTTCAAGGTGCTCGGCTCGGGCGGCGCGATCCTGTCCCGCAGCGTGCAGGAGGACTTCGCCGAGCTGATCCCGGGCATCCACATCAACAACGGGTTCGGCGCGTCCGAGTCGGGCGTCGACGGCAACATCAGCGTCGGCGACGACGGCCTGATGCGGCTCGCCGCCGACCCCCGCGTCACGGTGGTCGACACGGACATGAAGCCGATCCCGCCCGGCTCGGACGAGGTGGGCTACGTCGCGCGCTCCGGCAACGTCCCGCTCGGCTACCACAACGACCCCGACAAGACCGCGCGGACGTTCCCGGTCGTCGACGGCAAGCGCTGGACGATCCTCGGCGACATGGCCCGGGTCGAGGCTGACGGCACGGTCGTCGTCCTCGGACGCGGCTCCGGCTGCATCAACACCGGTGGGGAGAAGGTGTTCCCCGAGGAGGTCGAGCAGGCCCTCAAGTCGCACCCGGCCGTGATGGACGCGCTGGTCGCCGGCGTCCCCGACGACCGTTTCGGCGAGCGCGTCGCCGCCGTCGTGGAACTGCGCCCCGGCACGTCGGCGACCCCGGAGGACCTGCGCGCCCACTGCCGGGAGCACCTGGCCGGCTACAAGCTCCCCGCCACGGTCACCTTCACGGACGCGATCGTCCGCTCCCCGTCCGGCAAGGCCGACTACCGCTGGGCCAAGCGCGTCCTCACGCCGCCGAGTCGTTGACCTGCGGCGTGTTGTTGTTATGAGCCGCTCCATAACAACAACACGCCGCAAGTCAACGCACCCTGTTTTCCACAAGGAGATAGCTCATGCCTGAGGCCGTCATCGTCGACGCCGTCCGTACGCCGGTCGGCAAGCGCTACGGAGCCCTGTCCGGGCTGCACCCGGCGCAGTTGCTCGGGTCGGCGCAGCGCGGGCTGCTGGAACGCGCCGGCGTCGACGCGGCGACGGTCGGGCAGGTCGTCGGCGGATGCGTGACGCAGGCGGGAGAGCAGTCCAACAACGTCACCCGCAACGCGTGGCTGTACGCGGGCCTGCCCTACACGACGGCGTGCACGACGATCGACTGCGCGTGCGGGTCGTCCCAGCAGGCCGTGCACATGGTCGCCGGGCTGATCGCGTCCGGGGCGATCGACACCGGCATCGGCTGCGGCGTCGAGGCGATGAGCCGGGTCTTCCTCGGCCAGGCCCTCGCCCCCGGGACGGGCAGCCCCGCGCCCGAGGGCTGGGACATCGACTACCCCGACCAGTTCACCGCCGCCGAGCGCATCGCGAAGAAGCGCGGCATCACCCGCGAGGACGCCGACGCGCTCGGGCTGGCGTCGCAGGCCAAGGCCAAGGCGGCGTGGGAGGACGACCGGTTCGCCGGGCAGATCCTGCCGATCGAGGCGCCCGTCATGACCAAGGAGGGCCCGACCGGGGAGACGGCCGTGGTCACCCGCGACCAGGGCCTGCGGGACACGACCGCCGAGGCGCTCGCCGGGCTGAAGCCGGTCGTTCCGGACGGCGTCCACACCGCCGGCAACTCGTCGCAGATCAGCGACGGGGCCGCGGCTGTGCTGCTGATGTCGGCCGAGCGGGCAGCCGAGCTGGGGCTGCGGCCTCGCGCGCGGATCGTCGCGTCCGGGATGGTCGGGTCCGACCCGTACTACCACCTGGACGGGCCGATCGACTCGACGCGGCACGTCCTGGAGCGGGCGGGCATGAAGCTGTCCGACATCGACCTCGTCGAGATCAACGAGGCGTTCGCGTCGGTCGTGCTGTCGTGGGCGTCGGTGCTGGACGCCGACATGGACAAGGTCAACGTCAACGGCGGCGCCATCGCCCTCGGCCACGCGGTCGGCTCGACCGGCGCCCGCCTCATCACGCAGGCCGTGAACGAGCTGGAACGGTCCGACAGGTCGACCGCCCTCGTCACGATGTGCGCGGGCGGCGCGCACTCCACGGCCACGATCATCGAACGGATCTGAACATGACCATCGGGCTGACCGAGGAGCACCGCGACCTGCGCGACGCCGTGCGCGCCTTCACGTCCCGGCAGGTGGCGCCGTCGGTCGTGCGGGCCGCCGTGGACGCCGACCGGGAGAAGGCGCCGGCGTTCTGGGACGACCTCGCCGCGCAGGGACTGCTCGGGCTGCACCTTCCGGAGGACGCGGGCGGCGCGGGCTACGGGCTGGTGGAACTGGCCGTCGTGCTGGAGGAACTGGGGCGCGCCATCGTCCCGGGGCCGTTCCTGCCGACCGTCCTCGCGAGCGCGGTGCTGTCGCGCGCGGGGCACGCCTCGCACCTGCCGTCGCTGGCGGACGGGAGCGCGGTCGGCGCGGTGGGCCTGGACGCGGGGAGCCTGACCGTTTCCCGCTCCGGTTCCGGTTCCGGCACCGCGATCACGGTGACCGGTGTCTCGGGCCCGGTCCTGGGCGCCGCACTGGCGGACGTCCTGGTCGTCCCGGCGAAGGACGGCGATGCGGACGCCTGGCTCGTCCTGCCACGCGACGCCGCGACCGTGGACGAACTGCCCAGCCACGACCTGACCCGCCGCCTGGCCACGGTCGAGTTGGAGAACGCGACTGTACCGGCCGGGTCAGTCCTGAATCTGGACTCGCAGGCGGTCCGCGACCTCGCGGCCGTGCTGTTCGCCGCCGAGGCGTCCGGCCTGGCCGACTGGGCCACCGCGACCGCCGCCGACTACGCCAAGGTCCGCGAGCAGTTCGGCCGTCCCATCGGCCAGTTCCAGGGCGTCAAGCACCGCTGCGCCCGGATGCTCGCGCACGCCGAGCAGGCCCGCGCCTGCGCCTGGGACGCCGCCCGCGCCCAGGACGAGACCGGTTCGGACGAGGCGTCCCTCGCCGCCGCCGTCGCCGGGGCGACCAGCGTCCAGGCCGCGTTCCAGACCGCCAAGGACTGCATCCAGACGCTCGGCGGCATCGGCTTCACCTGGGAGCACGACGCGAGCCTCTACCTCCGTCGCGCGCAGACCCTCCGCATCCTGCTCGGCTCCACCGCGTCGTGGCGCCGCCGGGTCGCGCGGCTGACCCTGGACGGCGTCCGCCGCGAGCTCAGCGTCGAACTGCCGCCCGAGGCCGAGGCGGTCCGCGCCGACGTGCGGGCCGAACTGGAGCCGGCCAAGGCCCTGAACGGCAGGGAGCGCGCGACCTACCTGGCCGACCGCGGCTACACGTCCCCGCACCTCCCGGCCCCGTGGGGCAAGGGCGCGGACGCCGTCACCCAGCTCGTCATCGCCGAGGAGATGCGCGCCGCCGGCCTCCGCGCGCACGACATGATCATCGGCAACTGGGTGGTGCCGACGCTGATCGCGCACGGCTCGCCGGCCCAGCACGAGCGGTTCCTGCCCGGCTCCCTGCGCGGCGACATCCGCTGGTGCCAGCTGTTCTCCGAGCCCGGCGCGGGCTCGGACCTGGCGTCCCTGACCACCCGGGCCGAGAAGGTGGACGGCGGCTGGACGATCACCGGCCAGAAGGTGTGGACGTCCATGGCCCGCGAGGCCGACTGGGGCATCCTGCTCGCGCGCACCGACCCGTCCGTCCCGAAGCACAAGGGCCTGTCGTACTTCCTGCTGGACATGAAGTCCGCGGGCATCGACATCCGCCCGCTCCGCGAGCTGACCGGCGACACCCTGTTCAACGAGGTGTTCCTGGACGGCGTCTTCATCCCGGACGACCTCCTGGTCTCCACCCCGGGCAACGGCTGGAGACTCGCCCGCACGACCCTCGCCAACGAACGCGTCTCACTCTCGAACGACTCGTCCCTCGGCAGCGGCGGCGAGGCCCTCCTCAAGCTGGCGGCGGACGCCGACGACGAACGGCTCACCACGCTCGGCGGCATCCTCTGCGACGCGCAGTCGAGCAGCCTGTTCGGGCTGCGCACCACGCTGCGGTCCCTCGCCGGCGGCCAGCCGGGCGCCGAGTCGAGCATCGGCAAGCTGATCGGCGTCGAGCACCTCCAGCAGGTGTGGGAGACCGCCATGGACTGGATCGGCCCCGAAGCGCTCGCCGGACGCGGCGAGGGCGGCTTGAAGGACCCGACCTGGATGTTCCTGAACTCCCGCAACATGTCGATCGCCGGCGGCACGACCGACGTGCAGCTGAACATCATCGGCGAGCGCCTCCTCGGCCTGCCCCGCGACCCGGTGGCGTGATGACGATCGACCTGCACTCCGGAACCCGCCCCGCCGGCGTGGACGCGGCCGTCGCGGCGGCCCGCCGCGTCATCGACGCCCTCGTCCGCGCCGGCGACATGACGGACGCCGACATGTCCGATATCGCCGACCGTCTCAACGCCGTCGCCGACGACCTGGACTCGTCGTCCCCGCCCGTGGACGACCGCCTGGTCGACATGTGGCGCGGCGACGGCATGACCCGCCACGACCCGGTCGCCGGGCGGGAGAACCCGATCGCGCCGCCCCTCGACTACACGGCCGTGGACTCCCGCACCATCGAGGCGGAGGCGACCCTCGGCCTGCCCTACCAGGGGCCGCCGTCATGCGTCCACGGCGGCGTCTCGGCCCTGCTGCTCGACCACACCCTCGGCGTCGCGAACGGCTGGGCGGGCGCATCGGGCGTGACGGCGGAGCTGACCGTCCGCTACCACCGCCTGACCCCGCTCTTCGAACCGCTCACGATCACCGCCCGCCAGATCTCCGTGGACGGCCGCAAGATCCGCACCACCGGCGAGATCAAGGCCGGCGGCGAGACCTGCGTGTCGGCCGAGGGCCTCTTCATCGCCAAACACCCACCACGCCCCCGCTGACGGAAGTCTCCGGGCATCATGGACATATGAGCGATGACGAGCGGTCCGAGAACACGGATGGCCGTTGGCGAGCACTGCCGCCGCGCATCCACCTGGAGGACACGGTGTCCGGCCAGGAGGTCCCGCCCAAACCCCAGGTGATAGCGGACCCGAGCAGCGCGGAGGTCGACGAGGCCACCCGCTACCCGATCTAGCCGCCGATCGCAGATGGTCCAGGTAGTCCGGCCTCGGGATCGGCGGTCTCGCGGACGTTGATCCGGGTCGGCCGGCGCCGCAGCGCACAGGGGCCTGCGTCCAGGGGCCTATGTCCTGGCCGGTCAATCCGTAAGGGGCTGGTTCGCGGCGCGCAGAGCGTCCCAGGCGTCGCCCACGGGGCCGACGTGGTGGAGCTTGTCGGGGTTGTTCACCGTGCGGATCGTCTGGATCCGGCCGTCGAGGATGTCGAGTGCCCACGTGCTGAGGACCCTGCCGTCCCCGTCGCGGACGATCGCGCCCGGCTGCCCGTTCACCTCCCGCTGTTCCAGCACGGCACTGGCCCGGACGAACCGCGAGACGGACCAGGCGAGCGCGTGGGCCACCTTCTCGAGGCCGATGATCTGGCCGCCGAGCTGCGGGGCCTTGCCGCCGGCGTCGCCGACCATCTGGACATCGGCGGCCAGCAGTTCGCGCAGTCCGTCGACGTCCCCTTCCCGGAAGGCGTCGAGGAACCGTCCTGCGAGTTCCGTGCGCTCGGTCTGGTCGGCGGTGAACCGGGTGCGGCCCGCGTCCATGTGGCGGCGGGCCCGTACCGCGAGCTGGCGGCAGGCGCCCTCGGAGCGTCCGACGGCGGACGCGACCTCGTCGAAGCCGAACCCGAACACGTCCCGCAGCACGAAGACCGCGCGTTCGAGCGGGCTGAGCCGCTCCAGGAGCAGCAGTGCCGCCATCGACAGCGAGTCGGCCAGTTCCGCCGAGCGCTCCGGGTCCTGGTAGGGGTCGGTCAGCAGCGGCTCGGGGAACCACGGCCCGGCGTACTCCTCCCGGCGCAACCGGGCCGACCGCAGCACATCGATCGATATCCGGGTGACCACCGCCGAGAGGAAGGACTTGGTGGACATAGGCCGAGTCGGGGAAGACGTGTAGCGCAGCCAGGTCTCCTGGACCGCGTCCTCGGCCTCGCTGACACTGCCCAGGATCCGGTAGGCGATCGAGAACAGCAGCGGCCGCAGGTCCTCGAAGGACTCCTCTCCGCCGTCCATCACCAGGCCACCGGCCCCTCTTCGGCGAAGAAGCCGGCGGTCGGCCCGTCCGCGTCCAGCGTGGCCAGGCGCACCACGGTCGCGGCGGCCTGCTCGACGGTGAGGAACCCGGTGTGGTTGTTGCTGTCGGTGTCGACGAACCCCGGGGCGACGGAGTTGACCAGGAAGCCGTCCTTTCGCAACTCGTTGGCGTAGTGCACGGTCAGCGCGTTGAGCGCGGACTTGGACGGGCTGTACGCCGCCGACGGCAGCAGCGCGGCGAAGGGGCCGTCCGGGTCGCTGAGCAGGGTGAGCGACGCGGCGTGGCTGCTGACGTTCACGATGCGGGGCGCCGGTGAGCGGCGCAGCAACGGCAGCATCGCGTTCGTCACCGCGATCACCCCGAACACGTTGGTCTCGAACACGGCCCTGACCATGTCCAGGTCGACCGTACTCGGCACTTGGTCGGTGGCGTCCTGCGGGGAGACCTGGCCCGAGCCGGTGATCCCGGCGTTGTTGACCAGCACATCGAGGCGGCCGAACCGCTCCTCGATCAGGCTCACCGCCGCCTCGACGGTGGCCGGGTCGGTGACATCAAGGGCGACCGCGTGCACGTCGCCGCCGCCCGCCTCGCGCAGCGCGGCGGCGGCCTCCGCGCCGCGCCGCGCGTCCCTGGCACCGACGAAGACCGTCATGCCCAGCGCGGCGAGCCGCCCGGCGACCCCGCGGCCGATCCCCTTGTTCGCCCCGGTGACCAGCGCGACCTTCCGCTTCCGGTTCTCCTCGACCTGCTCGTTCATGTCCCGCTCCTTAGCGTGTCCCCCGATGAACCCGTTTTCGAGACCCGAGACGAGACAGCCACGCCCCCTGTGACACGCCGACCGGAAACCCTGCCGAAGCTGGTCCGCGGGTCGAAGCCCTTCATATGCCCGTCCTTCCGTCAGGTTGTACGGGCAAGTCCACGTCGGACGGGCGGGAAGGCCAAGAGATGTAGCGCGGCGCTTAATGATCGGCTTCGGGCCCAGGGGCGGGGATCTCGCCGGACACGCGGTTCGCCCTGCCACCGCTGAAGTAGCGGCGCGGGTTGTCGATGAGCATGGTGTCGATCTGGCGGTCGGAGACCCCGGCGTGGCGCAGCGCCGGAAGGACCGTGTCGTGGATGTGCGTGAACTGCCAGTTCGGAGCGAGTTCTTCCCGGACGCCGGGTGGGAACCAGTCGATGTGGCAGGAGGCGTCGTGTGAGAGCACCATCCTCTCGGCCAGTCCCTGCTCGGCGAGTTTGGCGACGGTGGTCACCCGCTGGTCGCCGGGCAGCAGGATGTCCAGGCCGAAGCGGTCCATCCCCACATAGGAGCCGTTGTCGATGAGTTCCCGGAGGTAGTCCAGGTCCGTGGTGTCGCCGCTGTGCGCGATCACCACCGCGCCGAGATCGACGCCTTCCTCGGTCAGGATCCGCTGTGCGAGCAGTCCGGTGCGTGCGGCCGGGTTGGTGTGCACGGTGATGGGTGCTCCCGTGCGCTTGTGCGTCTCGGCCACGGCCCGCAGCACCCGTTCGACTCCGGCGGTCAACTCCCCTTCGAGTGCGCATTTGAGGAAGGCGGCCTTGATCGCCGTCCCCGCGATTCCCCGTGTCAGGTCTCGGACGAACAGCGAGACCATCTGCTCGTCATTGCCCAGCGCCGTTTTCGGGCCGTTGTACTCGAAGAAGTGCGGGAGATCGTTGTAGGTGTAGATCCCGGTCGCCACGATGATGTTGATGTCGACCAGCGCGTTGACCCGGGCGACGCGCGCGACGTCGCGGCCCAGGCCGATCACCGTCGGGTCGACGATCGTGTCCACACCCGCCTGCTTCAGCGCGGTGAGCTTGCTCACCGCTTCGGCGATCCGTACGTCCTCCTGCCACAGATGCGGGTAGTTGAGGTGGATCTCCGGGTCTGTCACGAAAACGTGTTCGTGCATCAGGACCGACTTCAGTTCGGTGACCGGCAGTCGCCCGCGCACCGTCTCCACCGAGGGCTGGGGCGCCCGGTCCTGGACGGGGGTCGAACCGCCGGAGGATGGTGCGTCGGACATGGTCGTTCCCGTCGGTTGGTGGATGTCCTGCTCAAGGCCCGTGACCGGCCCGCGAGCGGCGGGGCCACCTGCTAGTCACTCTGAGTAGTTATAACATGACTACTTGTATCCGACGCAGGACTTGGGGGGCGTGCGGAACGTGGCCGGGTGGGCGGCAGGGGTCGTACGCGTGCGGTACTGGGTGCTGGCGATGACGTTGCTGGTGCTGGGGGGCGCGGCATGGGCCGGGGCCGGAGTGCACGACCGGCTGGTGATGGGCGACAACCTGCCGGTCTCCACCCGGTCGGCGCAGGCCGATCGGTGGCTGCGCACGCACGCCGGAGCGGGCAAGCCCGACCTCGTCGTGGTGGCCGAGGTGACCGCCGGGCCGGCGGGCGCGGCGGCGGGCGGGGTCGATGACGTGCGGGCCGCGGCGGCGGGCCGGCGTCTGACGGCGGCGCTGGCCGCCGATCCCGGGGTGTCGCTGGCCAGGTCGTACTGGGCCGGCGGCGACCGCGGCCTGCGATCCTCTGACGGCCGCAGCGCGGTGGCCATGGCGTGGCTGCGCGGAGATCTGCAGGACCGTTTGCGGACCACCCGCCGGCTGGTGCCCCGGCTGCCGCGGCATCAGGGGCCGCTGACGGTGACCGTGGGAGGGGACTGCCAGGTCCGCGTGGAGGCGCAACGGCGGAGCGAGCACGACCTGCGGGTGGCCGAGACGGTGGCGCTGCCACTGACGCTGGCGGTGCTGCTGGTGGTGTTCGGCAGTCTGGTCGCGGCGCTGATACCGCTGGCCATGGGCGCCTTCTGCCTGGTGGGTGCGATGGCGCTGCTGCGGCTGCTGAGCGAGGCGACCCCGGTGTCGGTCTACGCCCTCAACATCGCCTCGCTGATCGGGTTCGCGCTGGCGGTGGACTTCAGCCTGTTCATCGTGACCCGGTTCCGTGAGGAACTGGCCCGGCAGCGGCCCGTCCAGGAAGCGGTGCGGCACGCGATCGCGACCACGGGCCGGGCGATGGGACTGTCGGCGATCAGCGTGCTGACCGCGCTGGCCGCGCTGCTCGTGATCCCCTCACCGATCGTCCGCTCGATCGCCTACGGCGGCATCGCGGTGACGGTGCTGGCGGCCATCGCCGCGCTGGCGGTGCTGCCGGCCGCGCTGGCGGTGCTGGGCGCCGGAGTGGACCGGCTGGCGGTCCCGGGCCCGTGGAGCGCGGGGCGCCGGTCCGGGCCCGGCGCCGCCGCCCAGGGCTCCTCGTTCTGGGCGCGGCTGGCGCGGCTGGTCATGCGGCGGCCGGTGGCGGTGACCACCGCCGCGGGGGCGCTGCTGCTGCTGCTGGCCACTCCGCTGCCGCACGCGCGGTTCGGGATCGCCGACGAGCGGATCCTGCCGCCGCAGGACCCGGCGGCCCGCGCCGGGCAGCTGATCCGCGACCGCTTCGACGCCCAGTTGCTGCCGCTCACCGTGGTGCTGCCGCATCGAGCGCACCCCGGCGACTATCCGCGGCGGCTGTCGGCCGTACCGGGGGTCGTCCGGGTGCAGGCCGCGAACGGGACCTTCGCCGACGGCCGGCGGATCGGTGCGCCGGACGCGCGGTCGGCGCGCTACAGCGTCCCGGCCGGCACCTGGATGGCGGCCACCACCGCCGTCGCCCCCTATGATCACGCCGCCGCCGCCATCGCCGAGCGGCTGCGCGCGGTCGCCGCCCCGGAGCGGGCGCTGGTCGGCGGCCCCGGCGCCGAACTCGCCGACACCCGCCGGCTCGTCGGCAGGCGGCTGGCCTGGATGGTGGCGATCATGGCACTGGCGACCATCGGCGTGGTCATGTGGATGACCGGCAGCCCGCTGCTGGGCCTCAAGGCGCTGCTGCTCAACGCGCTCACCCTGACCTCGACGTTCGGGGTGCTGGTGGCGGTCTTCCAGGACGGCCGTCTGCACCGGCTGGTCGGCGAGTTCAGCACCACCGGCACCCTGGACGTGATCATGCCGGTCGTGGTGCTGGGCGTGGCGTTCGGGGTGTCGATGGACTACGAGATGTTCCTGCTCGCCCGCATCACCGAGGAGTACCGCCGCCACGGCGACACCTCGGCCGCGGTGATCGCGGGCCTGCACCGCACCGGTCGCCTGTTCACCTGCGCCGCAGCGGTGTTCGCACTGGTCATGGCGGCCATGGCGACCTCCTCGGTGGTGCTGGTGAAGATGGTCGCCGTGGGCGTGCTGACGGCCGTCCTGGTGGACGCCACCCTCGTGCGCGCCCTGCTGGTCCCGGGGATCATGAGGCTGGCCGGCCGCGCGAACTGGTGGTCGCCCTGGCGCGCGTCACCGCCCGCCCGCCGGCCGGCCGCCGCCCCGGCGGCTGCCCCGGCCGCCGCCGCGATCAGAACTGATACTTCCCTTTGAGGAGCTTGAGGGTGTCGGCGAGGCCCTCCATGTGCTCCTTGCTGTGCCTGAGATTCGGGATGATGCGGAGAAGGGCCTTGCCTCGCTCCGCGGCCGGGTAGCGGAAGACCGAGACGAGGTATCCGTGTTCCTGGAGCTCGCAGCGCACCACTTCGGCGACACGTTCGTCGCCAACATGAATCGAGATGATGTAGCTGGGATTGTCGTTGAGGTCGCAGCCCACGCTGATGAGCTGCTCACGGAACCACGCCACCATGCGCAAATAGTCATCGACGCGCTGCCGGTCTTCCCGCGATCGCCCGATGATGTAGGCGATCGTACTGGCGGTGGGCGGCTGCAGCGCCGCGGTGAACACGGACGTCCCGGAGAAGTACTCGATCACCTTGGCCGCGTCCGCGGGCCCGGCGACCGCGCCGCCCACCATGCCGATCGACTTGGTGAACGAGGTCATGACGAACGTGGCCTGCGACAGCTTCCGGAACTCGTTCGCGTAGGGCCCCGTTTCGTGGTCGTAGACCATGAAGCCGTTCGCGTCATCGACATAGCTGACCGCGTCGTACTCCGCGCAGAGGTCGGTAATGGCGCCGATCGGCGCGACGCTGCCGTCGCCGGAGTACACGCTCTGGAAACCGACGATCACACGCTTGCCCTGGTGGCGGGCCAGGAGTGTGCGGAGCCGCTCGACGTCGTTATGGCCGAATGAGAACAGCTGCCTGCCCGGCTGCATTTTCTCCACGGCCTTCCACATCGACCAGTGGCAGGCGCGGTCCATGAGGAAGATGACATCGCCGAAGTCGGCGGTGATCGTTGTGGTGACCTGGATCTTCGACGTCATCGCGTGCACGAAGCCCACGGTGGCGAGCATTCCGGAGGCGAAGGTGATGGCACTTTCCTTGCCGTAGATCTCGCAGACCTGCCGCTCGATCTCGCGCAGCGGCCGGGAGATCGCCTGGGCTCGCGAGCCGCCGTTCGCCAGCCCGTAGGACCTCGCGGCATCGGTGAAGTGGGCCACCACGTCATCATCGTGCTGCCAGCCGAGGAAATCGACACATCTGAAGTTGATGAACTGGCGCCCGGCGATATGGACGATGGTTCCGTTGGCTCCGTCGATGGCGGGCACGTCGGCCGGCATCAGCCCCGCCTCTCGCACCATCCGCACCCCGTCGGAGAATCCCCACTTCGCCAACGCCCGGCTCGAGTCCCGCAAAACCGCACTCCCTCGTACTCGTCACATGGGGCCGCGATTATTGCCGCGCCCTGGTAATCGCCGCGCAGCGATGATTACCCCGTCACGGCAATTGCATTGAGTGATCAAGTTATCACATAGAGTGGTCACTCGCCGGAGGCTCGGCGGGCACGGGCGGATGTAGCGTGGCGCTTAATGATCAGTTTCGAGCTCGGCGTCGAAGACCTCGCGGACACCCGGTTCGCGCTGTCACCGCTGGACGAGGCGTGCCTGAGCCTGCGCGTCCTCCGCGAGCCCGGGCTGCAGACGGTGCACCTGCCCTGGCGCCGCGCGGCGCTCGCCCGGCTCGACCCGGACGACGTCCGCCTGCTGACCTCCCTCGTCGGGACGAGGCTGGCCGTCCCGGACTTCCTGTCGCCGCGCCCCACGACCTTCGCGCCGCGTTTCGAGGACCAGCTGGCCCTCGTCCGGCAGACGCCTCCGGAGATGGTCCGCAGGGACATGGAGGCGGCGCTCGTCAAGGCGACGCCTCCGGACGGCGCCTCGGCCGCGAAGCTCCGTGACGACGCCTGCGACGTGCTGCTGCGCTACTGGCGGACGGTGCTCGAACCGGTGTGGCCGCAGATGCGCCTGGTGCTGGAGGCCGACATGACCTACCGGGCGCGGCAGCTCGCCGTGGGCGGCGCCCGCCTGCTGTTCGCCGACATGCACCCGAACCTGACCTGGCGGGACGGGGTGCTCTACATCGACAAGATGATCGGACGGCACCACGTGGCGGCGTCCGGGCGCGGGCTGCTCCTCATGCCGGCGGTGTTCGCCCACAAGCCAGCCCCGCCCGTCCACCCGGACGAGCCGCCCGGCCTGTCCTATCCCTGCCGCGGTGTCGCCACCCTGTGGACGCCGGCGCCGTCACCCGGCGCCACCGCCCTGTCGGCGCTGCTCGGCACGCGCCGCGCCGAGCTGCTGGCCGTCCTCGACGAGCCGCTGCCCACGATCGAACTCGCGCGCCGCCTGAAGGTGACCGCGAGCGCCGTCTCGCAGCACCTGCAGGTCCTCCACGATGCGGGCCTGCTCACCCGCGCGCGGGACGGCCGGCACGTCCTGTACCGCCGGAGCCCCCTCGGCGACCAACTCGTGTCAGGGCGCTAGGCCGAGGCCATCCGAATCCTTTGAGCAGGCTGAGCAGGGCGGCTTCAGTATTGGAAGTCGCGCGGGTTGTGCTGGACGCTGATCCAGTGGTGGGTGGTGAACTCGTCCACGACCCATTCGCCGCCGAAGCGGCCCAGTCCGGACGCCTTCTCGCCGCCGAAGGCGATGTGGACATCGTCGTTCACGGTCGTGTCGTTGATGTGCGTCATGCCGGCCTGGACGCGGAGGGCGAAGTCGATTCCGCGCTCTTCGTCGCGGGTGTAGACGCCGCTCGACAGGCCGTATTCGGTGTCGTTGGCGAGGTGGAGGGCGTGGTCCTCGCCGTCCGCCTTGATGATGGTCGCGACGGGGCCGAAGACCTCCTCGGCGGCGGTGGCGACCGTGCTGTCCCCGAGGAGGACGCGGGGCGGAAGCACCTGGCCGGTGGGGCCCGTCGGGTCGCCGCCGAGGAGCAGTTCGGCACCGTCCTCGACCGCGCGGGACACCTTGTCGCGGATCGAGTCCAGCTGCCGCGCGTTGATGACCGGGCCCAGCTGCGTGCCGGGATCGCGCGGGTCGCCGTAGCGGAGTGACGCGGCGGCCGCGACGAAACGGTCCACGAAGGCGTCGTGGACGGACGCGTCCACGATCACCCGGTTCGTCGCCATGCACACCTGGCCCTGGTGGAGGTAGCTCCCGTACAGGGCGCCCGCCACGGCCTGGTCCAGGTCGGCGTCGTCCAGCACCACCAGGGGTCCGTTGCCGCCCAGTTCGAGCGCGAGTTCCTTCAACCCCGCCTTGGCCGCGATGCCCCGTCCGACCGGCGTGGACCCGGTGAAGGAGATCACGCGGGGGATCTCGTGCTCGACGAACGCGTCGCCGATCTCGCTCCCCCTGCCGATCAGCGCGCTGAGCAGTCCGGGCGGCAGCCCCGCCTCCTCGTAGACCTTGGCGAGGAACAGCCCGCCGGTGACCGGGGTGTCGCTCGCCGGTTTGAGGACGACCGCGTTGCCGAGCGCGAGGGCCGGGGCGACCGAGCGGTTCGACAACTGGACGGGGAAGTTCCACGGGCTGATCACCCCGACCACACCGGCCGCCTTGCGGTAGACCCGGTTCTCCTTGTCCGGGATGTCGGATCCCGTGCCCGTCCACCGGTTGATCCGGTCGGCCTGCTCGGCGGCCTTCTCCGTCACCGCCCGGACGAGCGCCAGCTCCATGCCGGCCCGGCCCCGCGTCGCCCCCGCCTCACGCTGCAGCCAGCCGATGAGCTCGTCCTCCCGGTCGGCCATGATCCGCGCGGCGTTCGCCATGACCTCGGCGCGCTCGGCCGCGGGCCGCGCCGCCCACGCCGGCTGCGCGTCGCGCGCCGCGCGGTACGCCTCGTCCAGGTCGTCCGCACCGGCGAGCCCGATCTCCGTCAGGACCTCGCCGGTGTAGGGGTCGGTGTCCTCGCGGCGGCCGTCCGACCGGCCGGCCCGCCACTCGCCCGCGATGGGCATCCGGTCGAACCCCGTGTAGACGTCGAGCATCGTTCCCCTGGCCATGGTGCGCCCTCCTCGCGTCCGCTCGCAGTGGTTCTGCACTTGCCCGGCCGGACGCCTCCACACCGCCCGCAGGGCAAAATCGGCGTTTCGTCCCAGCGATGTCACATATCCGGTGCACGGTCCCGTCTGGAGGGGTGAATACGAGAGCGACTGAAATCGGAGGAGCCATGCGAGCACCCATCTTGGTCACCGGCGGTACGGGCCGGGTCGGGCGGCAGGTCGTCCCGCTGCTGAGGGAAGCCGGACAGGACGTGCGGGTCCTCACCCGCCACGCCCGCGACCCCGAGGACGGCGTCGAGTACGTGACCGGCGACCTGATGAAGGACGAGGGGATCGAGGCCGCGCTGGACGGCGTCGAGATCGTCATGCACCTCGCGGGCGGGGGCAAGGGCGATGACGTGGTCGCCCGGAACCTGATGGAGGCCGTGGCGCGGGCGCGGGTGAGGCACCTGGTGCTCATCTCGGTCATCGGTGCCGAGCAGGTTCCGCTCGCCTGGATGAAGACCCAGGTGGAGACCGAGCGGGCCGTCGCCGAATCGGGCGTGCCGTACACGATCCTGCGCGCGGCCCAGTTCCACGACCTGGTGCTGCAGACCGTCCAGGCCATGGCCAAGATGCCGGTCGTCCCCATTCCGGGCGGGCTGCGGTTCCAGCCGGTCGACGCGCGGGACGTTGCCGTGCGGCTCGTGGAACTGGCGCTCAGCGAGCCGGCCGGCCGCGTCCCCGACCTGGCCGGTCCCCAGGTCTACGGGATGAGGGAACTCGTCACCGGGTACCTGGGGGCGCGCGGCAAGCGCCGTCCGACCCTGCCCGTCCGCATCCCGGGGAAGGCCGGGCGCGCCTACCGCGCCGCCCGCAACCTGACCCTGGACGGCGCCGACCACGGCAGCCGCACCTGGGAGGACTTCCTGGACGAGCGCCTGGGGCGGCGCGAGGAGGTCCTCACCGGTGGCCGAGCACGCTGAGCGCCGCCAGGGAGATCGCGCCGACCAGCACCGTCGAGAGCAGGCCGAGGAGGAGGCCGCGCCGTCCCGTCCGCAGCAGGGAGCGGACGCGGACGGACGTCCCCAGCCCGAACATCGCCGCCGCCAGCAGCACCGTCGAGACCTCCTTCGCCCCCGCGAGGGCCGGGCCGGGCACGGCGCCCGCGCTGCGCAGCAGCAGCATCACCAGGAACCCGGCGACGAA
>NZ_SMJW01000320.1 GCF_004348335.1 Actinomadura bangladeshensis
TGGGAAGCGGGGGCGGCGGTGCCGGCGGCGGCGCGGGGCGGGTGCACGGACCGCCGGCCGCGGGCGCCGCGCGCCGCGGCCCCCTCCGGTTCGTCGGGTCTTTCGTTAGCAGAAGTCATTATCAAAGCTAACGGTAATCGGGGCGTCGGCATTCCGGCAAGGAACATCGGCACCGCCGCGGGGTCAGGACCTGCTGAGCCTGTCGATGATCGGTGCGGCGCGGCGCAGGATCTCCCGCTCGTCGGCGGTCAGCTCGGCGAGCCGGCGGGCCAGCCACGCCTCCTTGCGGCGCCGCTCGTCCGCGAGCAGGGCGGCGCCCTCGTCGGTCGCGTTCAGCACGACCTGCCGCCCGTCGGTCGGATGCGGGCTGCGCACGACGAGCCCGCGCTCCTCCAGGTAGGCGATCACCCGGGTCATCGACGGCGGCTGCACCTTCTCGTGGTCGGCCAGCTCGCGCGGCGTCATCGACCCGTGCCGCTCGATGGCGGCGAGCGCGGCGAACTGCGTGAGCGACAGCGGGCGCCCGCCGTCGCCGGTCGCGGGCGCGCGCAGCGTGCGGAGCCGGCGGGTCAGCCGCGCGATCGAGATGCGCAGCTCCTCGGCCAGCCCCGGCGCGGACGCCGTGCGGCCGCGGATCGGTGGGGTTGTCATCGTCATTGGTCTCCCGGGTGCTGCTGCCCATGCTGCCACGCCGCCCGCGACATGCGCCCCTCCGGTCCCGGAGGCCGGTTCCGGGGCCGGTTTTTGAGCCGCTCGTCACCATGGTCGCGGGGAGACTCCCCGGCCCGTGCCACGTAGCCTGAGGGCATGAGCCGAGCGCGCCGTCCGGATCCGCCGCCGATGCAGACCAACGACGTCCGTATCGCGGCGGCGGGCACGGCCGCCTGGGCGATCGCGCTGGTCGTGCTGCTCATCGCGGGCCTGCCGTCCGACGACCGCTGGTGGCTGTGGGTGTGCGTCGCCGGTATCGGAATCGGCCTGTTCGCCATGTGGTACGTGCCGAGGCTCCAGTCCGGCCGCGCCCGGCAGGAGGCCGCCCGCGCCGCCGAACGCCGGGCTGTGCTCGACGGTCCGGGCGCGTCGCCGGCGGTCGAGCGCGAGCACCCGGCGGAGCGCGCCGACGACCGCGAGCGCGTCGACTAGGACTCCCTCGACTCGGACTCCCTCGGCTGGGGCTCCCTCGGCTAAGGCTCCAGGTCCGCTTCGGCCAGGAGAACGTGCAGGGACTCGGGAGCGCGCAGGACGGCCTCGATCAGCAGCCGGTCGCCCCAGTTCCCGGTGGACCAGGCGAGCGCGCGCGCCAGTCCGTGGACACCGCTCGCGTGGATGGCGCCGTCTCTCGTCCACCACGGGACGTCCTCGCCGTCCACGACGAGGCGATCGTGGGCGAGGTAGTCGGCGGGCGCGTCCGGCAGGACGGCTCTGACCGCGTCCGGCACGGGGCGCTTCTCCCCCTCCGATTCGACCTCGCCCGGCACTTCGTGCCCTGCCAACGGGAGATCGAGGAGTTCGGCCAGGCGCGCGTCGCGGCCTTGGGCGGCGATGATGAGCGGCTGCCCTTGAAGGAGCGGCAGGAGGTCGGGGCTGTCCAGGATGAGGGCGTCCCCCGCATCCACGACCTCGACCTCACCGTCGACTATGGCGCGCACATGCTCGGGTGGCTCGATGACCGCGTCGGCGGCGTCGGCCAGGGCCGTCCACAGCGCGCCCGACTGGGCGCGGGTCACCGGCCGGTCCGGATCGGCGAGCCGGTCGAGCAGTTCTTGGGCGCCGCCGGGCTCGTCAAGGAGTTCTTCCAGCGAGGTGCGGACGCCCAAGGCGAGCAGGAGCCGCTCGTCCAAGCCCTCTGGGGCGATGTCGTAGAGCCCTGCCAGCGACTCGTCCCCGCCCAGGCGGAACTCGCCCGGCCTGCGTCCGTCCAGTACCGGATGGCGCCCCAGCCACCACGCCGTGTACGACGGGACGGCGACGCGCCTGCCGTTGTGCAGGGTCACGTGCGCGGGGTCGACGATCGCGGCCCGCCACGGCGGCCCGGCCAGGACCCTCAGCGCGGCCGCCCAGTCATCGACGAGTTCCAGGTCGCGGACGGCCGCGAACTCCGGCACGAGGGGCGGGAGGTCCTGCGGCCCGATGCGCCTCAGGGCGTCGTCGGCCCACAGATCCTCGTCGTCCAGTTCGAGGGTCTCGACCTCATCGGCGAGGCCCATGAGGTTCACGTCTTCGGCCTTGGCCAGTGCGAACCCGTCCAGGACGCCGACGGCCGTCAGCGTCTCCGCGCCCCACCGCTCCAGGACCTCGCCGTCCACCACGCCGAACGGCGCGTCGTCGGCCATGAGGGTCCGCAGCGGGCTCTCCGGCAGCAGCAGCTCACCCGCCGGGTAGAGCTCTCCGTCGTCGCCCGGCAGGGCCAGCTCGGCCAGCCACGGCTCATCGCCCGGATCGACGTGCGCGGCGCTGACCAGGCCCAGCACGGCCTCCGCGACCGCGTCCGGGTCGTCGGCCTCGAACGACTCCTCGACGGCCGTCCGGACTCCCGGGTCGGCGAGCACCGTCCGCGGGCCGGCCTCGATCGCGCCGAGCCGCGTCAGCAGCGGATGGACGGCCTCGGGGTGCACGAACCGCAGCCCGAGCACGTCCAGCCCGGCGGGGTCGGCGCCGTCGGCGATCAGCAGCCCGCGCGGCCCGCGCACCACCCGGCCCGCCTCGCCCGCCAGCGGCACCGGCAGGGCGCCCAGCGCGTCCCTGGCGGCCCCGTCGAGCGCCCCGTACACCCGGTGCCACCACGCCGGTTCCCGGTCCACGGCGGCCAGCTCGTCGATCACATCGGCCAGCTCGACCCGCCGCACCCCGAGCGCCGCCAGCGCCGGGCTGCGTGCCGGCCACTCCGGCGGCAGCAGCCCGCCGACGACGGCGTCCTCGCCACCGAGCACCCCGACGAACGGTGCCGGCGCGTCCACGGCGATCGCGTCCCGGCCGCGCGTCCGATGCGGCAGCAGGGGCGCCTCGGGCAACCGCTCCCGGATCTCCCGCCGCAGTCGCGCGTCGAGCTCGCCCGCGCCCACCGGGCCCGGCACGAGATCGAGCACGCGCGGCGACACCGGAAGTTCGCCCAGCAGCCGCACGTAAGCCTCGGCGGCCCGCTCCACCAGGAAGTCGGCCAGGACCCCAGGGGCGACGTGGCGCCGGTCCGGCGCGAGCGGGAACGACGCGATGAGCAGCGCTGGCAGGTCCAGCCGCTCGTCGCTCGGCGTGGGCGCGTGCACGACGCTCGGCATGCCGTCGGGCCATCCGTCCTCCGGCAGAGCCCACCGGACCTGCCAGAACGGCCGCGCCCGCTCCTCCACAGGACGGTCCTGCAAGAGCGCACGGGGGATCTCCCCATGCGCCTCGACCGTCCGCCACGAGCCGCCGTTGATGACGACCTCGCCACCGGCATGGCGCTCAGCGGTCAGGTGGCGGACGTCCCCGTCAACGTCGATCTCAACGTGCTCCAGGGCCGGCAAGGCCAGCATCAGCGCCGCCCCAACGTCCCCCAACTGCTGCTGCACCGACGCAACCGCGTCCTCAAGCAGCGGCAACCGCACAACGGTGTCGAACCCATCGGGAACATCGGGCACGTCGTCCAATGCGAAGGGCAGCCGCAGCAACGGCACATGCCCACCCCGCCGCTGCACCTCATCAGCGAGCGCGGGCACCGCCTCAACCAGCTCCCGGGCCCGCTCCCGCGACCATCCGACCCCCGCCCCCGGCTCCTCGCCCTGTGCATCAGGAGGGATCGACGCGATCGCGGGGGCGTCGCTGACGGCGACGACGGCGGCGAAGCCCACGCCGAAGCGACCTGCCGTCGCCGTGTCGTCGCGCTTGGACGAGGCGCGCAGGGTGGAGAGGGCCTCCACACCGGCAGCGTCCAGGGGGCCGCCGGTGTTGGCGGCGGTCAGGACGGTGCCCGCCGGGGACGTCCGCAGGGTCAGGCGGAGCCGGCCCGGGACGGCGGCGCGCGACGCGGCGTCGGCGGCGTTCTGGGCCAGCTCGATGACGACGCGGTCGCGGTAGCCGCCGAGTGCGTGGTCCTCCTCGGCGTTGGCGTCCTCGCGGAAGCGCGCCGGGGACTCGGCCCAGGCGCGCAGCACGCGCTCGCGGAGGGCCGCGGCGCCGAAGGCGTCCGGCATGTCAGCTATGGCCGAGGGCCTCGTCGTCCAGGGGCGCGGCGTCCTCGCCCGCGGCGGGGACGATCTCGTAGCCCAGCTCGTCGATCACCGGCGGGTTGTGCTCGGACGCGGCCGGCAGCGACACGGCCTCGGAGTGCGCGCCGCACCCGTGGTCGGCGGAGACCACCCGGCCGTCGTCGGGCGCGTACTCGTTGGCGCACACCCCGAAGACCTGCCGCAGCTCACCGGCCAGGCCGACGAAGAAGCCGCAGGTGGAGCACTGGGCGGGCGCGGACGCCGCGATCGGCGCGCGGGGCCCCGCGGTCCCCTCGTACCAGCGGGTCGCGGCCTCGTCGCGGCCCTCCCGCGACAGCACCCGGACGCGGCCGAGCCCGAGCTCCCACTGGGCCTCGCGGTCGGTGGAGTCGTCGACCTGGGTGAACCCGGGGGCGAGCCGGACGTCGTCGGGCGCGGTCGGCAGCAGGTCGCCGGGGCCGAGGTCGCCGGGGCGCAGCCGCTCCAGCCACGGCACCCACGACGGCGCGAGCAGCGCCTCGTCGCCGGGCAGCAGCACGCACTCGCTCACCGTCACGTTCTTCGCGCGCGCGGCGCGCGTCACGGTGACCGCCCAGCGCCAGCCCCGGTAGCCGGGGTCGAGGCACTCGAAATAGTGCGTGACCACCCGGTCGGCCTCGGCGCGGAGGCCGAGGTGCTCGCCGACGCCGAGCGGCCGGGCCGTCTCCTCGGCGGCCTCGCGGGCGAGGTCGACGGCCTCGGCGCAGGCGGTGTCGACGGCGGGGGTACGGGTCCGGCGGGCGGGCCCGGACGTGGTGCGCGCGGCGGCGGGACGCGCGGGGCTGGACTGGCGCTGTGGGCTCACCCCTCAATTCTCGCCCATCCGGCGACGTGACCGGACACCCGGCCCGCGGCGGCCGCGAGGTGATCCTCCATTCCGGCGGGGAACGTACCCTCAAGCGAACGACTCCGATGGCCGTACCCCGGTACCGAGCCGGAACGGCCGCTGGGAGAGATCAGGGCGCATGGCAGACGGGTCGAGGGTCGGACGGTCGCTGCGCGCCGTCCGCGGCGGTGCCGCGCGGGCGGGGCGCGGGGCGGGCTCGGCCGTGCTCGGGACGGGGCGGCTCACCCGCCGCGTCACGCACGCCCAGGGCGCGGGGCGCAGCGGGCTCGGCAGCCTGATCGAGACGTCCGCGTTCAACTCCGCCGGCGACGCCATGGTCACGGTCGCGCTCGCCGGGACGCTGTTCTTCGGCCTGGACGTCAACCAGGCGCGCGGCCAGGTCGCCCTCTACCTCGTCGTCACGATGGCGCCGTTCGCGCTGGTCGCGCCGCTGATCGGGCCCGCGCTGGACCGTGCCAGGCACGTCCGCAGGTACGCGATCGCCAGCACGTTCGTGATGCGGGCGCTGCTGTGCTGGGCGATGGCGAGCGCGCTCCCGCACGGCGACCAGGTCACGTTCCTGCCCGCCGCGTTCGGCGTGCTGGTGCTGTCGAAGGCGTTCGGGGTGCTGCGGGCGGCGGTCACCCCGCGCGTCCTGCCGGACGAGATCACGCTCGTCACGGCGAACGCGCGCGCCTCGTTCGCCGGGCTGATCGCGGCGTCGGTCACCGCGCCCGTCGCGGCCGGGCTCGCCGTGCTCATCGGGGCGGGCTGGGTGCTGCGCATCGGCACGGTCGTGTTCCTGCTGGGCGTGGTGTTCACGATGCGGCTGCCCGGGCACATCGACGTCCCCGAAGAGGCCCCGCAGCCGGAACCGGCCGCGGGGCGGACGCGCCGCCGGCGGGCCTTCCCGCGCGTCGGACCCGTCATCGCCGAGGCGATGGAGGCCAACGCGGTGCTGCGCGCCTTCTCCGGCTTCCTGATCATCTACCTGGCGTTCCTGCTGCGGCAGGAGCGTTTCGACCCGGTGTCCCACCACGTCGCGCTCGGCCTGCTGGCGGCGTGCGCGGGCGCGGGCGGGCTGCTCGGCACCGCGCTCGGCGCCTGGATGAAGGCGCGGGCACCGCGGTTCATCGTGTCGGCGACGCTGGCCGCCGTCACCGGCGTCACCGCGGCGGGCGCCGCGTTCTTCGGGTTGTGGGCGGCCCTCGCCGTGGCGACCGCGGCCGGGCTCGGCCAGGTGCTCGGCAAGCTGTCCATGGACGCGGTCGTGCAGCGCGAGACCGGCGAGGAGATGCGCTCGTCCACGTTCGCGGTGTCGGAGACGCTGCACCAGCTCAGCTGGGTGCTGGGCGGGCTGCTCGGCCTCGGCATGTCGATCGTCGCGGACGGGCGCGTCGCGCTCGCGATCGTCGCGGCGGCGCTCGCCGTCGCGTTCGGGCTGCTCGTCTCCCGCCAGGCGGGGACGCGCCGCCGCATCCGCCGCCGGCCGGCCCCGGCCGCGACGATCAAGGACGCGCACCCGGAGATGCGCACCTGACCCTCAGGGCACGGGTCAGGGCGCCAGGTCGTCGGCGACCGCCCGCAGCACGGTGGCGATCTTCTTCGCCTCCGCCGGGGCCGGGTGCTTGCCGCGCCGGTAGGTGTTGGAGATGCCGTCCAGCAGCTTGATGAGGTCCTCGGTGATCACGACCATCTCGTCCGGCTTCTTGCGGCGCTGCTTGGCGATGGTCTTCTCCACCGACGGCAGCGACTCCAGCACCCGGACCTGGAGGGCCTGCTGGCCGCGCCGGCCCTCCACCACGCCGAACTCGATGCGCTGCCCCGGCCTCAGCGTCGTGACGCCGCCCGGCAGCGCCGATGAGTGCACGAAGACCTCCCCGCCGTCATCGCGGGTGAGGAAGCCGAACCCCTTGTCGGAGTCGTACCACTTGACCTTGCCAGTCGGCACCGGAGACCTCGTTCGGTAATCGTCCTGAATCGCCCTCAAGATTAGTGCCTCGCCACGGGCCGGTGAACATGCCGGGTACCCGCCGCGACGCCTGCGGGGCAACGCCTCCGACGCTATCCGGGACTGCTGCGGACGGCACCCGGATATCGCCGCGCAGTTCAGGCTGCCCGGAATCCGCCGAGCCACTCGGGGAAGGCCAGCAGGTCCGGCAGGACGACGTCCGCGCCGTAGGCGGTGAGGGCCGCCGAATCGAACGCGCCGGTCGCCACGGCCACCGCCACGATCTCCGCGGCCCGCGCGGCGTCCACGTCACCGGTGTGGTCGCCGATGTAGGCGCGGGCGCCGTGCTCGCGCAGCGCCGTGCCCTTCTCGGCGCCGAACAGCCCGCCCACCACGGCGTCCGCCCGCAGGCCGAGGAACCGGACGGTGCGCTCGGTGTCGGCCTGGTTCTTGCCCGACACGACCACCGCGCGCCCGCCCCCGGCCCGGACCGCGTCCAGCGCGGCGGCGGCGCCCGGCATGAGGGCGGTCGCCGGGATCGCGACGTCGGGGTAGATCGCCCGGTACCGGGCGGCCATCGCGGGCACCTCGGCCGCCGGGAACCAGTAGGCCAGCTCCTCCTCCAGCGGCGGCCCGATGCGTCCGACCACGGCCTCGGTGTCGATCGGGACGCCCGTCTCCGCGGCGAGCGCGGCGTACACGGCGCCGATCGCGGCCCGCGTGTCGGCCAGGGTCAGGTCGAGGTCGAACCCGACGGCGAAGGGCGCGCGGGCGGCCGCGCCGGGGGATTCGGGGGGATCGAGATCGAGCACGCCCACAGGGTAAGGGCTGGACACATGAAAGGACCCGCGCTCTCCTGGTAGTGGCGATGCGACGGGATCCGAGTAGGAGAGCACGGGACCGTGATGCGGATATACCCGAGCCCCCGACCACAAACCAGCTGACCAGGGAAAACGCAGTACCCGATCACCCCACCCCGACCCCAAGGACGATCACTGCGC